>JBPCMC010000414.1:0-6043 GCA_051002645.1 Thermomicrobiales bacterium | reverse complement strand
ACATTTGCCCGCGCCTGCTTCGATGCGCCATAATCGCGCGAAGGAGTGGAGCAGCGTGGGTGTGCCAACGGTATTGATCGCAAATCGCGGTGAGATCGCCTGCCGGATCATCCGGGCCTGTCGCGCGCTCGGACTGACGAGCGTCGCCGTCTACGGCCCCGGTGAGCAGGACGCGCTGCATGTCGGCATGGCCGACCGCGCCTTCCGCATCGAGGCCGTGACCGCCGCTTTGCCCTACCTCGATATTCCCGTGCTGATCGCTGCCGCACGGCGGGCGGGCGCGACGCTCCTCCACCCCGGTTACGGCTTCCTCTCCGAAAACCCCGCCTTGCCGGAGGCGTGCGCGGAGGCGGACATCACCTTCGTCGGCCCGAGCGCCGACGTGATCCGCGCGATGGGCGACAAGGTGGCCGCGCGCCGCATCGCCGCCGATACCGGTGTGCCGATCGTGCCGGGGACGGCGGACGCGATCAGCGATCCCGCCGACGCGCGTGCCTGGGCGGACGCGCACGGTTATCCCATCGCGGTCAAGGCGGCGGGCGGCGGCGGCGGGCGCGGCTTCCGGGTCGTCGAACGACCGGAGGACCTGACCGCAGCGCTGGAGGGCGCGGCGCGCGAGGGGGCGCGTTCATTCGGCAACGCGGCGGTCTACCTCGAACAGTACTTCCCGACGCCACGGCATATCGAAGTGCAAGTCCTCGCGGACGCGCACGGGCATGTTGTCCACCTCGGCGAGCGCGACTGCTCCGTGCAGCGGCGGCATCAGAAGTTGATCGAGGAGTCGCCCGCGCCGGGATTAGGCCCCGAGGCGCGCGCGCGGCTCACCGAGGCGGCGGTGTCCCTCGCGCGGGCGGTCGGCTATGTCAGCGCGGGCACCGTCGAGTTCATCGAGCAGGGCGGCGAGGTCTACTTCCTCGAAATGAACACGCGTGTGCAGGTCGAGCATCCGGTCACGGAGATGGTCTCCGGCGTCGATATTGTCCAGTGGCAGTTGCGCATCGCGCAGGGCGAAGCGCTGACGCTCGCGCGAGAGGACCTGATACCGCGCGGCCACGCCATCGAATGCCGCATCGTCGCGGAGGACCCGGCGAGGCGCTTTCAGCCGCTGCCCGGCCTCTTGACGCGCTACACAGAGCCGGTTGGCGACGGTATTCGCGTCGATGGCGGCTATCGCGCGGGCGACGCCATCCCGACGCAGTACGATTCGCTCGTCGCCAAGTTGATTGCGCACGGCGTTGACCGCGCGGAAGCGATAGCGCGGATGGAGACGGCGCTCGCCGCCTACGACATCGCCGGTGTGCCGACGACAACCCCCTTTCATCAGGCGGCGCTCGCGCATCCGGTCTTCCGGGCGGGCGAGGCGACGACGCGCTTCATCGAGACAACCGATGTGCTCGCGTCGCTCACGCCCCAGCCGGACCCGGTGCCCGCGCCGCCGGTCGATCCGGGCCGGGTTGTCACGCTGGAGGTGGCGGGAGAGCGTCGCCGTGTCCGTGTCTTCGGGCTCGATGCCGCGCTCGCCAATGCGCCGCAGCAGACGAAGCGCCCGCCGCCGCGTCTGGATCGCACGCGGAACGGCGCGGGAGGATCGAACGGCACGATTGCCAGCCCCATCCAGGGCGTGCTCGTCCGTGTGCCGGTCGCCCCCGGTCAGGCCGTGACCGCTGGGACGATCATCGCCGTCGTCGAGGCGATGAAGATGGAGAACGAGGTGCAGGCCGACCGGGACGGCGTCGTCGAACGCATCCACGTCGAGCCCGGCGCTGCCGTCCAAGTCGGCGCGCCGCTCGTCACATTCGCGGAGCAGTAAGTTTTCAAACCAATAGATGCAAACAAGCGGATGAAAACATGGTAGCGGCGGGCTTCCAGCAATTGATTGGTAGAGGCAAGCGGGACGCTTGCTTCTACTGTGATCCGGCTCGTTCTTCATCTTCATCGACCCGCCACCATCAGAGAAACCGCGTAACGCGCGAATATCCTGTGCTTGCGCTTGACACGATCTCGATATTTCGATTATCATCTCCGTAGATGCGCGTCGAATGACGTGCGCGTTGGTTCGATGGAGATTGAGATGGACGAAAGCGACCAGTCAGTTGCCTTGCAATTCTTCAAGGCGCTCGGCGACGAGAGCCGGTTGAAGATGGCGGGGTTGCTGGCGCAGCGCGAGTACAGCGTCGAGGAATTGGCAGCGTCGCTTGCCCTGAAGCCGCCGACGATCTCACATCACCTGGGCATCTTGCGGCGGATCGGACTTGTCACCGTGCGGCCCGAGGGGACGACGCACTGGTACCGCCTCGATCTCGACGCCCTGCAGAAGATGCATCACGACGCCCGACCGGAGAAGATCACCGTCGCTGACGATGCCGCGAACGCGACAGAGTGGGATCGCAAGATACTGCGCGATTACTTCGATGGCGAGCGACTGAAGCAGATTCCCGTGAACCGCAAGAAGCGCGCGGTGATCCTGAACTGGCTGGCGGAGCAGTTCGAGACCGATGCACGCTATCCTGAGAAGGCCGTCACCGAGATCATCAAGCGGCATCACGAGGATTCGGCGACCTTGCGCCGTGAGTTGGTCGGCGGCGGTTGGATGCAACGGGAAAACGGCATCTACTGGCGCACGTCCGACACGACAGCAAACATGAGGGGGATGGAGTCATGAACGACCGGGCTCGCCGCAAAGAATTGCAGGCGGAATACAAGCGGACCCGGCCCGATGCCGGGGTGTACCGCATCGTCAATAGCAAGAACAACAAGGTGTTTTTGGGGTCCACAACCGATGTGGCGGGCATCGGCAAAAAACTGGCGTTCGCCCGTTCGACCAATATGTCGGGCGTATTGGATTTGCGCCTGCGCGACGACATCCGTGCGTTTGGCATCGAAGCCTTCTCGCTCGAGGTGCTTGAGGTCCTGGAGACCGAGCCTGCGATGACTACTGAGGAAATCAGGCGAGACCTTGCCACGCTGGAGGAACTCTGGCGCGAAAAGCTTGACCCCGCGCTGCTCTATTGACCATGTGACGCGGCATCGTCTCGGGTCAGCTCATGCCTTCCGGCTCATCGGTGCGGTAGAATCGTAGCCTCAGTGGTGGACGTGTGGTGACGCGGGAGGATACGTGCCATGCCGAAGGATGTCGGGTTCGTGACGATGGGCAACGCGGCGGAGATGAGCGACGTGCCGGAAGTCGGCGTCGGGATGCTCGGCTACGCATTCATGGGCAAGGCGCACTCGAACGGGTACAAGCAGATGCCGTATATCTTCTGGCCGCCGCCCGCGCTGCCGAGGCTGGTCAGTATCGCCGGGCGTTCCGAGGAATCGGTGCGGACGGCGGCGCGTCGCTACGGCTTCGCGAAGGCGACGACAGACTGGCGCGCGGTGATCGCAGACCCCGAGGTGCAGGTCTTCGATAACTGCGGGCCGAACAACCTCCACGCCGAGCCGTCCATTGCCGCTGCCGAGGCGGGGAAGCACGTCATCTGCGAAAAGCCGCTCGGTCGGACGGCGGGCGAGGCGAAGCAGATGCTCGATGCTGTGGAGAAGGCGGGCGTCAAGCACCTCGCGGCATTCAACTACCGTTTCGCTCCCGCCGTCCTCCACGCGCGCAACCTCATCCAGTCCGGGGCGTTGGGGCGCATCTACCACTTCCGCGCCCGCTATTTGCAGGAGTGGATCCTCGACCCGGACTTCCCGATGGTCTGGCGGCTGCAAAAGGATGTCGCGGGCAGCGGCGTGCTCGGCGATCTCGGCGCGCACATCATCGACCTTGGGCGCTTCCTCGTCGGCGAGATCGCCTCCGTCTCGGCGGTGACGCGCACCTTCATCCCTGAGCGCACGGACAGCGAGGGGAAGCGGCAGCAGGTCGATGTGGACGATGCTTTTGCAGCCGTGGTCGAGTTCGAGAACGGCGCGCTCGGCACGCTCGAGGCGTCGCGCTTCGCGCTCGGCCGGAAGAATCACAATGTCTTCGAGATCAATGGCGAGCACGGCAGCCTCGTCTTCAACCTGGAACGGATGAACGAGTTGGACGTCCATCTGCCGGAGCAGCAACCGGCGGATTCGACGGGCTTCACGACGGTACTGGTCAGCGAGGCGTCGCACCCGTACTGGAAGTACTGGTGGCCCCAAGGCCACATGATTGGCTGGGAGAATCTGTTCGTCCATGAAGTCGCGCACTTCCTCGGCGCGGTTGTCGGCGCGAACGAGGTTGCCCCTATCGGCGCGACCTTCGCGGACGGCTACAAAGCCGCGCTCATCTGCGATGCCATCGTCGCCTCCTCATCGCAGGGCTGCCGCATCCCCGTCGCCCAGATGGCCTAGCATGGAGTCGGAAGACAACTGAACCGCCAACACGCCAAGAGGGAAGAAGGTTGAGCACAGAGGACACAGAGGACACAGAGGGGATTCCGTTTTTCTCTTCTCTATGCTCTCTGTGTCCTCTGTGCTCAATCTCCCTTTCCGTCTTCGCGGTTCACTCCTTGCCTCGTTACGCCGCCGCGTTGAGTACGTCGCGCTCGTCCGCCTCTTCGCGCCCAATGTAGAGGTGGTTCGGGGAGACGAGCGGCGTCGTGCGGACGGGGATACCGGCGATTTCCGCCGCCTCGCCGCCCTGTGCCGGGTTCAATAAAATCAGTTCGGGCGCGGCGCCGAACCGCTCCTGGTACCGCTCTGCCGCCGCCTCGACCTTGGCGCGCAGTGACCGCTTTCGGTCGCCGTCATACCATACGAGAAACATCTGCGTCCTCCATTCCGCGCTATGTATCTGCCGGTATTATACCAGAACATTCGTTCTTCTTGCAAGAAATGGACTGTACGTGCAAAATGAACGTACTAGGGATTTCGGCCCATGCATCCGCATGGTCGCGGAAATTGTGGATAACCGCCCCACAAATTGGGGATAATCCGTGGACGATGTGGGTAATACTGTACGTACATTGCGGATAACTCGCGTGCTACCGTGACCGACTGAGCCGACATTGGGGGAGCATGGGACAGCCCAACGCGCCAGCAGTGGACCAGCATGACCTCGCGGGGAATCCGCCGGGTCATCTTTCGGTGTTGAAGGACGAGGCGCTCGCCTTGCTCGATCCGCAGCCGGGCACGCGCATGATCGACGGCACCTTCGGCGGCGGGGGGCACACGCGCGCGCTCTTGGTAGCCTCCGCGCCGGACGGTCGCGTGCTCGCGCTCGATGCCGACCCGGACGCGATTGCACGCGGGCGTATCCTGCACGATCAGTTCGGGGAGCGTCTGATCCTGCGCCAGGCGAACTTCGCGGCGATGGCGGATGCCGCGAATGGCATCGGCTGGCCTGCGGGGAGCGTCGCGTCTATCTTGCTCGACCTCGGGCTCTCGTCTTTCCAGTTGAGCGATGCCGGGCGAGGATTCTCCTTCGCGCACGAGGGGCCGCTCGACATGCGGTTCGACAACTCGCGCGGTATTACGGCGGCGGAAATCGTCAATTCGTGGGACGAGACCGCGCTGGCGGACCTCTTCTGGGCCGATGGGGAGGAACCGGCCTCGCGCCGGGTCGCGCGGACGATCATCTACCGGCGGGCGACCGTGCCATTCGCCACCACGCAGCAGCTGGCCGATGCGGTGATGAGCGCCAAGGGCGGTCGGCGCGGGCGCATCCATCCGGCGACGCAGGTCTTCCAGGCGCTGCGCATCGCGGTCAATGATGAGGTCGGCGTGCTCTCGCAGGCGCTCGCGGCGGCGCGTGACCTGCTACGGCCGGGCGGTCGGCTGGCCGTGATCGCCTTTCACTCGCTGGAGGATCGGGCGGTCAAGCAGTTCTTTCGTCACGAGGCGAGCGCGACGGAGCCGGACATGCTGCCCCGTTCGGTGCCGGTGCAACCCGCCGCGCGCATCCCCGTCCTGCGCGTCCTCACGCCCCGGCCCGTCAGCCCCTCAGCGGCGGAGATCGCCACGAACCCGCGCGCCCGCAGCGCGCGGCTGCGCGTCGCCGAGAAGCGCGCACCGGAAGGGGGCGCCTGATGCTCTTCCCCGCCCGCCCCCGTTCGACCGTCACGCGGCTGCCGGTGCC
>JBPCMC010000413.1:0-11744 GCA_051002645.1 Thermomicrobiales bacterium | reverse complement strand
CGATCTTCTCCATCAATGTCAGCGCGCGGCGGCGCGCGGTGGGCGGGACGAAGCGTGTGACGACCCGCTCGGGGAACTTCGGGTCCACCGCGAGGAAGAAGGCGATCACGAAGATGAGCAGGAGCGTAACGATCGTCGAACCGGCCGCCAGCACGCCCCGGCCCGCCTTGGCCGCCGCGCCATTGAGCCGCCCGCCGAGATCGCCGAAGATCGTATTGACCCGCAGCGTCTGGCCGTTCCGTTGCGGTAGGCGGGCAAGCAGATCGTTCACGCGATTCTGATAGGAGGGCAGATTGTCGCGCAGGGTATGGACCTCGCCCGCAATCAGCGGGACCAGCAGCGCGATCACCCCGCCAATCACCATGAGGACGGCGATGTAGACGAGCAAAATCGCCAGGCCGCGTTTGATGTGCAGTCGCTCCAACTGCGTCGCCGCGATAGAAACGGAAGAGGCGAGCAGGATGGCGATAAAGAGCACGACGATGATGTGCGTCGCGTGGCCGAGCAGCCAGAGCAAGGCGAATGCACCGAGGACGACGAAGAGCGCACGATTCGTCAAGCGGATATTCACTTCGCCCTTCATGCGCGGTCGCTCAGATGAGAGGAGATAGAGAACATGGGGCTCGGTTCCTTCCGCGTATAGACCGAGCGCCGCCGAGCGCACGGATTCAGGATGCCGCTGCACGCCAGATCGTACGGCAAGGGATATGCCAGCGGCAACGGGGAACCTCGCCGTAGACCGCACCACTCTCCCCTACTATCATTGCATACACGAGTTGACGGGAATCGGACGATACGAAAGGGCGGCAACGATGCGGGCGGATGCGCGATATGACGTGATCGTCCTCGGTCTGGGCGGGATGGGGAGCGCGACGGCCTATCACCTCGCGCGGAGCGGCACGCGCGTGCTCGGGCTCGATGCGTTTGAGCGCGGGCACACGAACGGCTCCTCGCACGGGCGGTCGCGCGGCATCCGGGAGGCGTATGGGGAATCGCCCAACTACGTGCCGCTCGTCCAGCGCGCGTATGCCCTCTGGCGCGAATTGGAAGCGGAGACGGGGCAGCATCTCCTGACGATCACGGGCGGGATCGGGTTCGGTCCCGCCGAGCCGGGCTTCGGCGCAACCCAGAAGGAATCCGCCGCGCGCTACGGCCTGACCATCGAGGAGCTGACCGCCGATGCGATCATGGCGCGCTGGCCCGGCTTCCGCGTGCCGGACGGCTCCATGGGCATCTACGATCCGCACACCGGCTTCCTCACGCCGGAACCATGCGTCGCAGCCCATCTCGATCTCGCGGCGAAACACGGCGCGACCCTGCACCACAGCGAGCCCGTCCGCCGCTGGATGCCCGATGGCGCGGGCGTCCGCGTCGAGACCGATACCGCGTCGTATCTCGCGCAATCGCTCGTCATCACCGCCGGTCCGTGGGCGGGGGAGATCCTCGCCGAGCTCGCGCTGCCGCTCGAACCGTGGCGGATGTACAACGTCTACTTCGCCCCGACTCAGCCCGCATTGTTCGGGCCGGATCGCTTCCCCGTCTACGGCTTCCGTGGCCCGGAGGGGTCGTACTACGGCGTGCCGATGCTGCCGGGCGATGGGCTGAAGATCGGGCGGCACGACAAGGGCGATCCCTGCACACCCGCGACTGCCCGCCGTACCGTCGAGCTGGAGGAGATCGAGCGGATGCGCGCCGTACTCGATACCTACATGCCGGGCGCGGCGGGCGCGGTACTCGCCGCCACCACCTGCCTCTACACGATGACGCCGGATAGCGACTTCATCATTGACCACCACCCGGAGCACGCGAACGTCGTCTATGCGACCGGTTTCTCCGGCCACGGTTTCAAGTTCTCCGCCGTGATGGGCGAGGTGATGGCCGATCTCGCCACAGCGGGCACGACGCGTCACCCGATTGGTTTCCTCTCCGCCGCACGCTTCGCGCCGGTGGCGTGATCGGCAGTCCATCACCGCGCTCATCCTGCGTTCAGAGAAGTAATACGCTCCTATGATACTGTGGTGACCGATTGACACCGCACTTGTGTCATCGCCATCTCTTTGTTATGTTGGAAGGATAAGTGGGAGCGAACGTACACGTTCGCTCCCGGCGTGTGGGGGCAAGGGCAGCGATTGGTGTCTGAGGGGATATGACGCCGGTCGCGGGACAATGGGGCGAGGGGGAAGGTATGGGTTTCGCTACGGAGCAGATCGGCAGGGGCGGCGCGCGCCCCGGCACCGCGTCCCGGCGGCTACAGCGCTCTATCGCACGCGCCTGCGCGGGGTCCCTCCTGCTGATCGGTGTGCTCTGTACCGCGCCTGCTGTCGCGGCGAGCGGCACGAGCACCGCGCCGTCCGCGCCCACGGCGACGGAGCCGGCATCGCCGCCGACCACGGCGCCGCCATCGGGCACGAACGGCCTCCTCTCGTCGGGCCCGGCGGGTACGACCGCCCCCACACCCCAACCGACGCCCGTGGCGGATCCGATCGCGACCGCCGGGATCCCGGCCATCCCCTCCTCCCTGCAATCCGTGCCGGTGACGCCGACCGGCGCCGCACCGGCGACGGCAACGAAGTCCCCTTCCTCGCCAACCCCGCTACCGCCAACCGCCACCGCGACGCCGCCGGCGAATTCGCCGACGCCAACGACCGGTCCAACGCCGACGAGCCAGCCGACGGGCACACCGACGGGCACACCGACCGGCACGCCGGGTGTAGATACAATCCTTCCCAGTCTGGCGAACGTCGTCATCCTCGACGATCCCGGCACGGGCGGCAACGCGACGATCGCGCGCACCGCCGTGCATCATTACGGCGAGCAGTTGCGGCCGGACGGCGCGCCCTGGGTGGGGTGGTGCGAGATGTTCGTCGATAACGTCCTGAGCGAGGCGGGCATTCCGCAGCCGCGCTACGCGACGGCAATTGTCGATGCGGTCAGCGCCCCGCTCTTTCGCGGTCGGGCGCCGGCGGGCAGCCTCGTCTTCTTCGACCAGCACGCGGATCCGAATGGGCACGTCGGCATCTCGCTTGGCGACGGGACGATGCTCTCGGCGCTCGGCAGCGGCATCGTGCGCAGCGCCTATGAATCCTGGCCCTCTTACCTCGGCTGGCGGCCCTACGGCACGAGCGGGCCGCGAGACGGCAGTTTCATCGCCACCCCGCTGTTCTCCCCCTCGGCGAGCGACGATGTGCATCTCTCCGAGATGCCACCGTGGCCCGCGCAGAGCAATTGGTATGCGCCGCCGCCGTACACCACGCCGCAATCGGCGCTAAAGTAGTGGTGTCCGCCGTTAGATCGTTGATTTTCGGGGGCAAGTATCGAGGCGCAGCGTGCGCTGGTATAGAATGGCGCGGAACTTGCGAGTGAATGGCGGGCCTATCGGGGTCCACCGGCGTCAACGGACCATCAGGAGGCACGGTACAATGTCGTATTGCGCCGTCACGGTTCGGCGGAGTGAGCCGAAAGCAGTGTGGCGATTGCCTATTTCGAACATATTGATCTCCCCGCCCTTTGCGCATGGCGTCATCGCTCCATGACCGTGAGCGTTACCGACGAGCGACGGAGTGTCGTGCGGGCGATCCTGCCGGATGCGACCGCTATCACGACCGTGCTCACCCTCGCCACTGGCTGCGTCGCACTCTTCGCGACCTTCTTCGTGCTGGCATTCACGACGGTTGAGTGGCCGCTCGGGCCCGCCGCCGTGCCGCCGTACGAGCAGATTACCCGGAATGCGCAACTCTTCCACGAGGCATTCCCGTCCCTCGCCTCCTTGCCACCGGCGCAGTTCGCCTTCGTCGCCTGGATGTGCGTGATCGCCGCATGGCTCGTCTATCTCCCGCTCGTCTGGAAACTGCGCGGCGAGGCGCTGGTCATCGATCACCGCATGGTCCTGATCGGCGCGATCACGCTCGGGCTGATCGCCATCGTCGTGCCACCGCTCTTCTCGACGGACCCCTTCTCATACGCGATGTATGCGCGCTTCCCAGAGATTTACCACGCCAATCCGTACATCGCGACAGCGCAGAGCGTCGCCCCTGCGGACCCGCTCATCCCGTACCTCTACTGGCGGGACATCCCCTCACCGTACGGGCCGTTGTGGACAATGATCTCGCAGGGAATCGCCGCCGGGCAGGACGCCTCTCCGCTCGAGTTGATCCTCCGCTTCAAGGTGGTGGCCTTCGCCGCCACGCTGCTCGATGGCTGGCTGATTTACTGCTTCGTGCGGCTGCGGTGGCCGGAGCGGGCGGGCTGGTACTACCTCGCCTTCGCCTGGAACCCGATGGTGCTGCTGGAAGGCGTCGTCATCGGCCATAACGACGTGCTGATCCTCGCGGTGATGCTCGGCAGCGCCTACCTGCTCATGCGCGCCCGGCCCGTGCTCGCTGTCGTCGGGCTGACCGCCTCGGCGCTCATTAAGTACTCGACGCTGCCCGCCGTCGGCCTCGGTGGCCTGCGGCTGTTGCTGCGCACGCCCGTCCGCTCGCGGTGGTGGCTGGCGCTCCGACTAGCGGCGGCAACGCTGGTCGTCGCCGCCTGCGCCTTCGTCCCCTATTGGGTCGGCTTCGCGAGCGTGATGAGCACGGTGAACGAGCCGGGCCGGGGCGTCAACAACATCGTCGCCCGCGCGATCGGTGGCCTGCTCTGGCTGCTGACGGGCGGACGTCTCTCGGTACATACGCCCACGGTGATCGTCGTGATTGTCGCGCTGATCTTCGCGGTCTGGCAGGTCTCGGAAATCTGGCGCACCCGCCACGCGCTGGAAGCATGGACGATCCACGACGAGATGGCGGCGTGGGCGGACTCACTCGCCGTCTTCCTCATCCTCTGGCCACGTATCCGCACCTGGTACTTCCTCGTCCCGCTCGGGCTCTCGCTCGCCGCCGGCCGCGCTCCCCGCCGCGTCTCCTTCTGGTTCCTGCTCGGGCTGACGATCTGCTCGTACATCTCCTATTTCCGCTAGCCCGGCAATTCATCGCCCCCGCAAACGATGATCGTGACCGAACGGTACGGAACATGCATGGGCAAAAGCCGGGGCAACGGTGGCGGAGGATGACGAGGGGACCATGGTGACTGACGCGGCGGAGATACACTTCCTGCTCGAACGGTGCCAGCGACAGGATCGCGCCGCTTTCGCGGAGTTGTTCAACTGCTACCATCTGCAGGTCTTCCGCAGCGCCTATCTCATCACCCGCCGCCGCGAGGCCGCCGACGATATTACTCAACTCGTCTTCGTCGAACTCTTCTCCGCCTTCCGCCGCTTCGATCTCCGTCGCCCGTTCCTGCCCTGGCTCTACCGCATCGTCCACAATGTCAGCGTCGATTACCTGAAGCGGGATCGGCGCGGTCGCACATTCATCCCCACGACGGACGCGCAGTTCGATACCCTGCTCGGCCCGGACCCGACCCCCGGCCCCGCCGAGCAGGCGGAGCAGGCGGAGTTGCGGCGGGCGATCTGGGATGCTCTCGACCACCTGCCAGTCAATCAGCGGGCCGTGCTCGTGCTCTCCTATTACGGCGGCCTCAATGAGCACGAGGTCGCCGACGCGATGGGCGTCCGCCCTGGCACGATCAAATCCCGCCTGCACCGCGCGCGGCACGCCCTGCGGGACACCCTCGCGCGCGATCACGGGGCGTTGCCGATGGAACATCTCCCCCCGCTCGACGGACGGCCCCTCGCCAGCCCGGCCCAGGAAGGGGGCGAGTGACCGTGGACGAACAGCACACCCCACATCGCCGACCGCCGACCGCCGGGCCGGACGACGCCCGCCTCACGTCGCTCCTGACCGAAGCCCTCGCGGAGCAGGCGACCCAGATCGCCCCCGCCCCGGACGCGCTCGCCGGCCTCAACGCGCGTCTCGACGCGCGGGCGACGGCGCGACCGTGGTGGGCGGGCCACCTGCGCCTGGTCGGCGCCGCCGCTGCCGCCCTGCTCCTGCTCGCCTTCCTCACCCCGGTTGGCCGTCTCGCCGCCGCCGGGGTCCATAACGCGGCGCAGGCGGTCGTCACGACCGTCAAGGATATTGCCTCCGGTGGCAGTGATACTGCACCACCCACCGCACCGCCACCCGGCACAGTGGCGGCGACGACTGGCGTCATCAACGGGTCTGCTGTAGCGACATCCCCGACGGGCAGCACGAGCCTGCCCGGTACGACGATCACCGGCTCCGCGACCCGGACCGGGACGAATAGCCCCGGCACGGCAACTGGCACGACGCGCGGGACAGCTGCCGCACCCGGAACAGCCTCCCCGACACTACCGAGCGCCACGCCGACAAGTACATCGGCGGCAACCATCCCCGCCGCAACGCGCGATCCCGGCACGCCGGTCGCCACCGTCGCCACCGGGGGTCAACCAGCTGGGAGCGTCACGAATCCTTCTGGTGGGGCGGCGATTCCGACGGCGACGCCTGCACCGACCGCGACACCCGCCGCCACCGCCACCCGCGCGCCGACCAATACACCGACCGGCGCCGCCGGCGGTACACCCGTTAGCGCCGCGCCGGATACGGAGAGCCGGGGGAATGAGCCCGCCCGCGCCGACCCGGCGAAGGCGTCGAAGGACGAGAAGCCCGCGCCCCTGCTCGCCGCGTCGCAGGATGGAAAGGGGCAAGACAAGAAACCCGATCCGACCAAAGGGCCGAAGCCTCCGTCATTGGGTGACTGATGGGACATGTTGCCGAGCCGTGAAAATGATGGTGGTGGCGGGCTTTAGTCTGCCACAGCAAGGGAACTGGCAGGCTAAAGCCCGCCACCACCGACTCAACTACGCCGAAACCCGCTCTAGTATGCGGCCTCGCTTGCTCGCATCGTGCGGCGAACGCGAGAGAGAAGCGTCGTATGGCGGCTCTTCTCCGGTGCGGGCAGCATGTCGGGGCCGTGGAAGGCGCGGCGATCCGCGCGTTCCTGATTGATCTTCTGCTCGTGCATGATGGCGTGAACCATCACAATACTCTCGTACATGGGAATCTCCTCGTTGCCGACTTCCAGCCGCTCCTGCGAGCGCCTACTGTCACCCAGTATGGAGCGGGTGGGCCCGCACTCCCACGCCCCTCGGTACAGCATCGCCGTGGACGGCGGTCCAGTTCGTTTCCTGTACCGAGAGACAGTCGGAGGGCATGAGGACGCCATACGCGCGATTCGTCCGCTCTTGCAGACGGACTCGCATACCAGAAGGGGCGTGCTGAGGCATTCCCGACAACGCACGGATTACGTCTGGATCGCGCCCTCCATCGTCACGCCCGTGACGTTGAAGATGCCATTAGTGACGACGATGGTGACGCTCCAGTAGGCGGTCTCGCCGGCGGGGATGGTGAGGACATTGCCGCGCTCGACGGCGGTGGAGAGATGCTCGGAGATACCGGTGGCCGGTTCGATGGCGACATGTGTGAAGCCGCCCCACGCGCCCCGGTTCAGCCAGAGGCCGAGCATCGGCACGGTGAAGGCGAAGCCAACCACGAAGCCGGCCAATGTGTCGTGCAGCGCCGCCCAACGGTCGGTCAGCGGGCCGACGTAGATCTTCGTGGCGGCGGGCGCGTTGTCGCCGTTCAGTTGCACGCCCGCCAGATCGAGCCCCGCCGTTTGCGGCCAGGTGGCCGGTGCGTACTCATGCAGCGGGCTCATCCCGCTGACGGAGCCAATCTCCACATCCGAGACGGCGGGCGGCAGGATGATGCGCATACCCTGCTGCCAGTTCATCAGCGGATGCAGTGCCCAGAGGCAGGGTGCGGGCGCGTCGCCGGTATTCGCCAGCGCGTAATCCAGCCGCAAGGCGGCATCGCTCACGAAGCGCATGCGCCGCGTCAAGCGGAAGGGCGACTGACGCAGCGCCACCATCGTCTCGATGCGGTCGTGCCCGTTGGTCGCCTCCCAGGGCACGGTCCATGCCTCGCCGTGGTCCGGCAGCGTCCGCCCCTGGTAGGTGTCCGGCCAGATATTCGGCAAACACTCGTCGATGCCGACCGCCGGATGGTCCGCGTAGGTCATGCCATAGGTCGGCGGCGGGAGGGCGCGCAGGCCGGGCGGCGACCAGAGCACCTCGCGCCCACTCGGGCGGTGGACGAGCGAAGCGATCCGCGCCCCCTGCTCCGGCAGCACGACGGCGCGCAAAAAGTCGTTCTCCAGCACCATCGCCCGCGCCCGCGCCCATCGCTCCTCAGTAATCCGTGTCGCCATCCGCACCTCCTGAAACCGGGTATGAACCACAGAGACACAGAGAACACAGAGAGGGGAGGAGAATAACGGAGATCACTATGGTCTGTGCCCTCATTCTCTCAAGCTCTCTTTGTTCTCCTCTTTCTCTCTCTGTGCTCTCTGTGCCTCTGTGGGTAATTCTCCGCGTCGTTACTGAGCGATGAGGGGCAGGGTCATCGTCGGGGTGAGGGCGCGCTGCGGGGCGGCGACGCGGACGACGGCCGTGCCGATGGCGAAGAACTCGATGATGTGGCTGCCCCAGGCCCAACTCTTCTCCTCGATCCGCACCCCGACGATGCCCGTGCCGCCGGCCTGCTGCCCCTCGCCCTCCATGCGGCCCATCGCCAATTCGCGCGCCTCATAGGTCGCCTGCGTGAAGTTCTCCATCTCGGCGTTGCGGAATGCCTTGCCCCACGTCTGCCGAAAGGTCTGGTGCGCGACGTGATAGACGCAGGTGCCCATCGCCAGCCTCACCGGTCGGTAGCCCGCCTGCACGAGCTTCCAGAAGTCCTGCCCGGAGAGGTCGGAGGAGAAGGGGCGGCCATGCTGCGGCCGCATGTGGGCCTCACGGTCGCGCGTCCGC
Source organism: Thermomicrobiales bacterium (assembly GCA_051002645.1). GTDB lineage: Bacteria > Chloroflexota > Chloroflexia > Thermomicrobiales > JALYUS01 > JALYUS01. Next base: position 2,974 of record JBPCMC010000413.1, on the reverse strand, counting down.
ACAGCGGTGCCGATGGCGAGCACTTCGATGAGGTCCGCCCCCCATTCGTACGTCCCGATCATCAGCCGCACGCCGACGATCCCGTCCGCTTGCAGCGCGTCCGCCTCCGCCTCCATCCGTCCGATGGCGAGCGAGCGGGCGGCGTACATCGCCTGGCTCAGGACGGTCAGTTCCATATTCTGCCCGTACTGCGAGACTTGCAGGCCGACATGGTAGATCGAGCTGCCGAGCACGAGGCCGAGCGGTTCGACATTGATGTCTTCCAGGCAGACCAGTTCATCGACCGACAAATCGCTCGTGAAGAGCCCCGCGCGCAGCCGCTGCGTTGCCGAGGCGGGGATTGCGTTCTGAGCCATCGTGTCTCTCCTTATCCGAAGGTCAACTTTTCGAGCACGGCGGCGGAGAGGCCCTGCGCCTCTGCGTACCGTGCGAGGTCCCCGATCAACGCGTTTACCCAGACATTCACCCCGAGCGTCTCCATGTTCCCGACCGCCACGCCATGCACAACCGTCTGCCGCACGACGCTATAACTCCCCTTGCGCGGCGACTCGAAGCGGTAGCGCAGATCACCGAGGTGGAGATTGATCTCCTTGATCCGCCCGCCGAGGATGCGCCACTCGCGCACCACTTTCGTCGATTCCGGCACCGCCGCCTGAAACTTCGCGGCGATCAGTTCCAGCAAATCCATGTTCCGCGCCTGTGCGCCGTGCAACTCCCCCGCCAATGCATCAAAGTTCGCCATGCGTCACTCCTTCTGACAAACCATTTGAACCACGAAGACACGAAGAGCACGAAGGAGAGAAGAAAAGGAAGATGTTCTTCATTCTTCTCTTATTTCTCTTCCCCTCTTCGCGTCCTTCGCGCCTTCGCGGTTCAAATTCTCCTCTCTTATCATGCGACGGGCAACCCTTGCTCCATCAGGCGCAGGACGGCGTGGAGGAGCGCGTTCGCGCCGCGTTCGAGCGAGGCGGCGTCGGTGAACTCGTCCGGCGCGTGGCTGATGCCATTGACGCTCGGCACGAACCGCATCCCCGTCGGGACGACGCGCGCGACGAGCCCGGCGTCGTGACCGGGGCCGCTCGGGAAGCGCATCGGCGTGACGCCGATCTCCTCACACGCCGCCGCGATGGTCTCTATCATCGCCGGGTGCATCGGCGTCGGCGGCGTGATGAGCAGCGGGCGGGACGTGGCGGTGACATGCTCCTCGGCGCACAGTGTATCGACGCGTCGCCTGTATTCCGCTTGCGCGGCATCGAGGATCGCCGAGCTAATGTCCCGGAACTCGGCGGAGAAGGTCGCCGTACCGGGCACGATGTTCGGCACATCGGGGGTGACACGGAGCCGCCCGACAGTCGCGACAACCTCCGGCCCCGTCTCCCGCGCCACATCGCGCTGCGCGGCGATCGCACGAGCCATCGCCATGCCCGCGTCGCGCCGCATCGGGAAGGGCGTCGAACCGGCGTGGCTCGGATGGCCATCAATTTGCCATTCGTGCCGCTCGATGCCGCAGATGCCGGTGACGACCGCCAGTTCGCCGCCCGCCGCCTCCAGGCGCGGTCCCTGCTCGATGTGCATTTCCAGATACGCGCCGATTGCCGGCCGTTGGTCGGCGACGGTATCGATCTGATCGAGTGCGACGCCCGCCGCCGCCAGCGTCTCCCGCGCGCCCGGCCCGGCGATGGTGACGTAATCATCGATGATCGGCGTGCCGATGAAGGCCATGCTGCCGAAGAAACCGGTGCCGAAGTGCGCCCCCTCCTCATCCGCCCAGGCGACAACCGCGAGGGGGAAGGGCGGTGCGATGCCCGCGTCCCGCAGCGTGCGGAGCACTTCGAGGGCGGCAAGGACACCGAATGCACCATCGAATTTACCGCCGTTCGGCACCGCGTCGATGTGCGAGCCGAGGAGCAGCGTCGGGCCGCTCCCCGTCCGCCACCGGCCCCACATATTGGTCGCGGCGTCCTCCTGCGTGGCGAGCCCCGCCGCCTCGAAACGCCCCCGCAGCCATTCCAGCCCCTCCCGGTACGCGGGCGACCACGCGACCCGGAACAACCCCGCCTCCGTCCGCCCGATCGCATCCAGCGCGTCGAGGTCCGCCTGCATCCGCCCCGCATCAATCGCGATCCCTCGTCCGCCCATCTGTATCCTCCCGATCGAAAGCGATTGAACCACAGAGACACAGAGGACACAGAGAGGGAAAGACAAAGGAGAAAATGTGATTCCGACAGCTGGGATAGTCTCCTTCGAACGATTTCTTCATCCCTCTCTCATTCTCTCTCTGTGCTCTCTGTGTCTCTGTGGTTAGAAGTCCCCGTCCCTAGCCCAGTTCGCTGCGGGCGCGGCGCATGTATTGGAGGAGCGCCTCGTGGACGACGGGCACGGGGTCGCCGATGATGTCGTGGTCACCGACGGGGCGTGGGCTGGCGGGGTACCACCAGGTGTACGCGGAGCCGTCCGGCGTCTCGTGGAAGGTGAAGTAGGCGTGCGTGCCGACACGGAGCGTCAGCGCCTGCGCGTCGCTCGTGTCGACGCGCGTGGAGTGCGGCTCCGCGTGATTGAGCCACGCCGCGCAATGCGCGAAATGCTCCAGCAGGGACGCGCGCGCCGTTGCAAAGTCGTATGCTTCCAGTGGGTCTCTCACACCGTTCTCACCTCACGTCATCGTCCGCATTCCACCCGACGGGCGCAATGATAGCAAATTGGAAGCACGCCGCGTGCGTGATCGGGAAGAGTGGAAATAAAAACAGCATCTCCTTGCTTTATTGACAAAGAGATGATACGGTCGTGCCATGATGCACGCGGCGTTGCGCCACTCACGCGCGGGTCAGGCTTCGGGAAGGGATTTCTCTATGGTTGCGGCACTTCATCCGGCACCGTCCCCATCGACCCAGCCGAAGCAGCGCGGTTTCGGGCGCACCGCGAATGCGCTGCTCGCCTACACACTGGCGAAGGGGCTGCAACTCTCGCTCTACGC
>JBPCMC010000412.1:0-4971 GCA_051002645.1 Thermomicrobiales bacterium | reverse complement strand
CCCCCCCCCCCCCCCCCCCCCCCCCCCCCCCCCCCCCCCCCCCCCCCCCCCCCCCCCCCCCCCCCCCCCCCCCCCCCCCCCCCCCCCCCCCCCCCCCCCCCCTACGAGGCTTGGCGCACGGTCTTTTCCAGCAGTTTGACGCTCGCGTAGATGGCGTTAATGGCGGGGGTGGGCGTCTCGGTGAGACGGCCGAGTTCAACGACGGAGCCGACGATGGCGTCTACTTCGGTGGGGCGACCGGTCTCGATGTCTTGCAGCATGGACGTTTTGTGCGCGCCGATTTCCGCCGCACCATTGATGCGCTGTTCGATGGAGATGGGGAACTTGACATCCAGTTTCTCCGCGATGGCCTGCGCCTCGGTCATCATCGCACGGGCGAGGTCGCGCGTCGGTGGATACTGGCAGATGTCCACCAGGGTAGCGCGGGTGAGGGCGCTGATTGGGTTGAAGGCGAGATTGCCCCAGAGTTTGACCCAGATTTCGGCGCGAATGCGCGGGCGGACGGGCGCTTTCAGCCCGGCGCGGATCAGCGTCTGCGCGAGGGTCTGGATGCGCTCGCTCTTCGCGCCGTCCAGTTCGCCGAGCGAGAAGCGGTCGCCCTCGATGTGCCGCACGACGCCCGGCGCGGCCAGCTCCGCCGCCGGGTAGACGACCGAGGCGATTACGCGGTCGATCTCCGTGTTCGCCTCCACCACGCCGCCGGGATCGACGGATTCGATGCGCGTCCCCTCATACGGCCCGCCGTGCTTGCGGAAGTACCACCACGGGATGCCGTTCTGCATCGCCACGACCATCGTTTCCGGGCCGTAGAGGGCGCGCATGGCGGGGGCGACGCTGGGGACGCTATGCGCCTTCAGCGTGAGGAAGACCACATCCTGCTCGCCCGCCTCCGCCATATCGCTCATCGCGCGCACATTCTCTGCGATTGCTTCCGTGCCATCCGGCGAGATGAGCGTGAGGCCGTGCTCCCGCATCGCGGCGAGGTGCGGGCCGCGGGCGATCAATGTCACATCCTCGCCCGCGAGCGCCAGTTTCGCGCCGAGGTAGCCGCCGATCGCGCCCGCGCCGACGATGCAAATTCTCATTGGTCGCTCGTCAGGTCGAGCAGTTTCGCCATGTTGATTCGCTGCAACTTACCCGTCGCGCCGCGCGGGATCGCCTCGAGCATGTGGAAGCGGCGCGGCACCTTGAACTCCGCCAGCCGTTCGGCGCAGTAGGCGCGCAACTCGCGCTCGGTCGCCTCGCCCTTGAGGACGACCGCCGCGTGGACCTCCTCGCCGAGCGTCGCGTGCGGCACGGCGAAGGCGACCGCCTCCGCAACTGCCGCGTGGCGCAGCAGCACGTCGTCGATCTCCAGGGGGGAGATTTTCTCGCCGCCCCGGTTGATCAGTTCCTTCAAGCGGCCGGTGAGCGAGAGGTAGCCGTCCGCGTCGATTTGCCCCTGATCGCCGGTGCGGAACCAGCCGTTGACGAAGGCGGTCGCGTTCGCCTCCGGGTTGTTCTCATAGCCATCGATGACGTTCGGCCCCTTGACGACGACCTCGCCGAGCCCGCCCTGCGGCAGCAGATTGCCGTCATCGTCCATGATCGCCACATCCACCCCGAAGCCGTAGCCGACGGTACCCGCCTTGTGCGCCTTCGGCGGCAGGGGATTGGAGGTCATCTGGTGCGTCGCCTCGGTCATGCCGTAGTTCTCCAGTACCGGCGCGCCGAAGGCCGCCTCCATCCGCTCCATGACGATCGGGGCGAGGGACGAGCTGCCGGAGCGGATGAAGCGGAAGGGGTTGGCCGTGATGATCTCCATGTTCCGGTCGGCGCGGGCGAGCAGTGTCTGATGCATCGTCGGCACGGCGGAGTACCACGTCGGCTTGAATGCATCGACGATCTTCCAGAACTCCAGCGCGTTGAAGCCGCCGACCGGGCAGATCACCGTACCGCCCGAGGCGAGGGTGGCGAGCATCGAGGCGACGAGCGCGTGGATGTGGAAGAGCGGCATCACGCAGAGCGAGCGATCCGTCTCCGAGAGCGCGTAGGTGGTGGCGATGTTGTGCGCGGACGCCGCCAGGTTGCGGTGGTGGATCGGCACGCGTTTCGGGCGGCTCGTCGTGCCGCTCGTGTGGAGGATCATCGCGATATCGTCCGGCCCGGCCAGCGCCTCGGGGCGGGCGGGCCGCACGTTCTTGACGGCATTGAAGGCGAGCGTGCCGTCCGGCTGCGGCAGCGCCTCGATGATCGTCATCCCGCCGCTCGCCGCCGCGTGCGCCGCCGGGAGCGTGTCGGGAAGCGTAATCAGCGCCTTCGCCTGCGTGTCCTCGAAGTAGAAGGCGAACTCGTCCTGCTTGTAGTTCGGGTTGAGCGGGGCGGCGGTGCCGCAGAGTGTCGCGCCGCAGTAGGCGAGCACCATCTCCGGGCCGTTGCCCATCGCGATGGCGATCCGGTCGCCCTGCCCAAGCCCCATGCCGTTCAACTGCGCCGCCAGCGCGACGACGTTGGCGCGCATCTGCGCATACGTCAGTGCAAGCTTCTCCGGCGCAATCAGCGCGGGGTGGTCGCCCGCACCGGCCAGGAGATCGAGGAGCGTCATCGCTGTCGTTACCGTCGCCATGCTGAAATCCCTTCCTGAAGCGTCCGAAACCAGATAGTGACAGTATCGCACGCTCGCCCGGATGCGGGGAATGCGCGGGTGGGGTAGGATTGCGGGAGAGCCCACCCCAGCCCCTCCCGGAGCGGGAGGGGAGCAAATACGGGGCATCGAGGCCGACGGGTTAAGCGTAAATCTATACGATGACTTCCCCTCCCGTCTCGGGAGGGGGCAGGGGGTGGGCAGGTGCTCGAACACTTGGTACGCAAAGTCGTCCGCGATATTGACCCCTATGCGTGGGAACTCTCCAGCGAGGCGGTCGCGGCGAAACATGGATTGCGCGTGCGCGACGTGATCCGCTTCGATCTCAACACATCGCCCTTCCCGCCCGCGTCGTGGGATGCGGCGATGGAGGCGGCGCGGCATGAAGGACAGCCGAACGAGTATTTCGACACCTCGTACGCGGAGTTGGCGGAACTGTTCAGCGCCTACTACGGCGTCGGCACGGATCACCTGATTGTCGGCGCGGGCGCGGACGAAATTCTCGACATCACGACCAAGACCTTCCTCGATAACGGCGACCGCGTGATCGTCTCGGCGCCGACCTATTCGATGTACCCGATTGTCTCGGAGCAGATGGGCGCGACGGTGCAGCGCGTCCCGCTCAAAGCGGACTTCGCGCCGGACATCGACGGCATCCTCGCCGCCGCCGAGGGCGCTAAGATCATCTGGCATTGCAACCCGAACTCGCCGACCGGCAACGCGACCGACCCCGCCGAGATGGAGCGATTGATCGCCGATGCGCCCTGCATGGTCGTCGTGGACGAGGCGTACGCGGAGTACATTGGCTGGTCTGCCGTGCCGCTGATCGCGACGTATCCGCATTTGGTTGTCGTCCGCACGATGTCCAAGGCGTTCGGCATGGCAGGGATGCGCCTCGCCTGCGGCATCGCCGCGCCGGAGGTGATCGGCATGATGAACCGCGTCCGCCCGCCGAACAGCGTCAGCCGCGTCACGGCGCGCATCGGCGCGGCGGCGCTACGAGACCTCGACGCGATGCGCGCCAATGTCCAGGCGATCGTTGCGCTGCGCGAGCCCTTCGCCGATGCGCTCTGGGAGTGTGGCGCGCACGTCTACCCCTCCGTGACGAACTTCGTCCTGACCCGCTGGCAGAGCCCCGCCGAGGCCCAGTCCGTCTATGATTGGCTCGAAGCGCGCGGCATGGTCGTCCGCAACTTCTCGCAGCATCCGCTCCTGCCGGGCCATCTCCGCATCACCGTCCGCACGTCGGAGGAGAACGCCCGCCTGCTCACCGCGCTGAAAGAATGGCGTGGAGAGCGAGGACGGTAGATCGATAACCGATCTGATAGTTGCCAAGCGATGTATCATTGTCATCACACCATATGGGGCAACCCCGACGAAATACTTGGCTATGTGGGACGTATCGTCGCTATCTCCGACGAGGAGCAGGAGTATGAAGACCCTGTATGAAATGTGGGATGCAGTGAGCCGGAACCTCATCGGGACATACGATTCCGAGGACGAGGCGCTGGCAGCGGTGCGGATATTCATCGAGGATGACGGCGAAGAAACCATCGAGGGGGTTGCTCTGGTGCGGCATGAGCCCGATGGGAGCGGTAACGTGATCGCGGCAGACGCGATGTTAGCGCGATTGGCACAAGCCCGCCACCATCAATCTATCCCAGCGGACTGACCCTTCGCCTGTCCAGGATTTGCGTGATTCGGAACGGGGGAAATGATGCGTACGATGAAGGCTGCCGTGCTCTACGACTACAACACGCCGATGGTCATCGAGCAGGTGCAACTTGACGATCCGGGGCCGAACGAGGTGCTGGTGAAGATGGCCGCGAGCGGTGTCTGCCGCAGCGACCTTCATGTGCTCAAAGGGGAGTGGAAGCCGCCACTGCCGACCGTCCTCGGGCACGAGGCGGCGGGGCGCATCGAGGCGGTCGGCCCCGGCGTCACGCGGGTCAAACCGGGCGATCCCATCGTCCTCTCCTTCAAGCCCAACTGTGGCTACTGCGAGCAGTGTATGTCCGGCCACCCTCAGCTCTGCACGGGCTTCCGTGGCCCGGCGGGGACGCTCCCCGGCGGCCACACGCGGCTCTCGAAGGACGGGCAGCCGATTCATCATTTCGGCTCCACCTCGTCATTCGCCGAGTACGCGGTCATCCACGAGAGCAGCGCGGTCGCCATCGGCCCGGAAACGTCGCTTGAACTGGCGGCGCTCGTCGGGTGCTCTGTGACGACGGGCGTCGGCGCGGTGCTGAACACCGCGCAGGTGCGGCCCGGCAGCACGGTCGCCGTGATCGGCTGCGGCGGTGTGGGACTCAATGTCATCCAGGGGGCGCGGTTCGCCAATGCATCGC
>JBPCMC010000411.1:0-6469 GCA_051002645.1 Thermomicrobiales bacterium | reverse complement strand
GGGAAGAGAAGGAGAGCGCGCCCGTCCCTGCCCTCAGAAATCTCCAGGCTCGGGTGGCGGTCGTCATGCGCCGGGCAGTTGGCGGTGTGGTACTTGGTTCCATCGGGGCGTTGGTGTTCTTTGACGTTGGCGAGTTTATCGAGCATACGCTCAACCGGCCTGCTGCTCACTTGCCACCGCCTGTCCACGCCGCCGTGATGCCTGCCAGCACTTCTCGTTCGGCGTCCTCGACGCGCTCGACGGCGGCGAGCGTCGCTTCCTCGACGTGCCGGGTAATACACGTCCGTACCAGCGCCCGCAGCGTGGCCGACGCCATCGCGTCCACCTCGACGCTTTGCGCCGCGAAGCCCTTGCTCCGGCTGTCCGTCGTCTTTGTTGGGCGCGTCGGCAATGCGAAGGCGACGATCTGCTCGGGCGTGACCGCGACCCGCTCGAAGTGAATCTCGGCATCCGGCGCAAACTCGCGCAGGCGGGCCTCCACCTTGCGCGGGATGTCCATGCCGCTCGGATCGTAGTCGCCGAGATAGTAAATGTACGCGGGCTTGCCTTGCTCAGCGATTGCCTCGGCGGCCTCATGGAGATAACTGAGGCTCGCATACCCGCGCGTCACCATCAGCGGCACATCCCACTGCTCGGTTTCCTCATAGAGAACCCCGGCCAATGCGTCCTTTTCGAGCCAGATTTCGCAGTAGGTCGGCAGGTCATGCCAGAGCGCACGGCGGTACGTTTCCGCAGTCACTTTGAGCGCGTGGTCCAGTGAGGTAAATGTTCGGGGCTTGCGCATCCAACGGGTGTTGTCGGCGATCCACCCGAACGGGATCACTCCGTCGAGGCGCATCTCGGTAAGCAGCCGACAGACAGTCTGCTTGTATTCGCCCTCAGCCTTCTCGATCACGCCCGTGCTGACGAGCCGGTAGAAGACCTGCCGCACGGTCATGGGGTTGTCTTCGTACAGCGCCTCATAGATCGCCAAGCGAATGTAGCCCATGTCCTCTTTGGTACGCCGGACTCTTATAGGAGTAGTGCGATAAGTTACAACGCTCATCGCTCGCCCCCTTCTGCGTCGCAGAGGTCACGGAGCAGCAGCACGGCTACCATCGCGTTCTTGCCCTCCGCGAGCACGAGACCGAGGCGAAAGACCGCGATCACCATGCCCTCGTTCGTGAGACGGTACGCCCCGTTCGCCATCAGCCACGCGGCCAGTGCACCGGGGAGCGTCGTCTCGAACGAACAGGGCGAACGCTGAAGGATGGTCGGAGGATTGTTCGCGATCATCTCGCCCCACCGATCCCCGCCGTGAGGCGAAAGGATCCGCGCGGTCGCTGCTTCCAATGCTGTCGGAGAAAATACGTCGCGATTCCGGGATGTGCTATCATGGGAATGTCTCCATTTCAGTTGATTGCCGCTGATCCGCCCGGCGCAAACGGGCGAATCGGCATGTCCTTACGCTGCATGGCCATCACGCGGCCCCTGTGCTTGCTCCTCGAGCCAGCGCTCGAAGGTCGGGCGATGGATACGGATATTGCGCCCGTTGCGGACAAAGCCCGGCACCCCGCGCGCCGCCATCTCGTAGAGCGTCGCACCCGGATACCCGTAGTCCTCTTCTCCTTCCTTGATCGTTGCCATGACCGCCTTGCGGATCGCCGCTGCTGCTACCGTTTCCGCCGTCACCATTCGTCTGTGCCTCCGGTGGCTACTTGCGGCACGCGCCGCGCCGCGTCCACCCCAGTATGGACTTCGCTTCAGGTAGATGGTAGGCTGCTCAGTAGTTAGTTTGCTGCTTACATACGGGAGGGGTCGGAGTGGGTGATCATTGGCGATGGGAGGACGAAGTGCCGAAGCGCTTCAAGCGCGGCAGCAACGACATCGCTCTCCCTGACGAAATGCGGCTCGGCGTAGCCGATCCGCTCGCGCGCATCCGCATCATTAAGCCGAGGCAGATTCGGCTCTCTGACGGCTGGATTGAATGGCTGGCACCAAAGGGGCCACGTGCCCGTGGGCGTCGCAAACCGGTGGTAATGACCCGTGAAGCGCTTGAAGCGAGATTCTGGCCGGGTGTGGAGTACCCGCGAGGAATTCTCCGAGATTTCCTCGCGCTTGAAGCGCAGGATGATCCTTCCGCCTTCCTCGCGTTCGCGCAGCGCTTCGGCGTCCTCTTCGTGTTCCAGACGGAGGACGGCTGGCGTATCTGCGCCGACAGGGAAACGATGACAGCATTGCGAATCCGGGAAGATGAGGGCTGGTATCGGGAATCAATCGCGGGATGGCGCGCTGTCGCGCGGCATTTCGGAGCGATCATGCTGCTCGCGAGCTACCTCAAAGAGGGTACCTACGCCCCCAGCGCCGTATGGACGACCAGTGCGCAAATAATCGTGGCGGGCGATGCGCGGAAGCAAGGAGCATGGAGCGAAGCGGCGCCGGAGGTATTCGAGCGACGATCCGTGGCATTCCCGGAGATGAAAGATTTTTGGCCGTCGCTCCTCCGCCAGAAGCAAGCGTACGTGATGGGTGCGGAAATCTCCGCCCTCCTGTCGGCAGCGCGCCTCACCCCGCGCATGTCGTGGGATCTGCAAGGGGCGCGGGTAACCCTAGCCCCTGTAGATCCGTTCCATGCCCCGATTTACCCATACCAAGATCTGAGGGGCGACGGCGACTGGGGGTGGTCCTTATTTCCGATCCTCGTCGCCGAACTCGCGGCCATGCTCGACCCGGCGGTGAACCTTGAGCGATGCGTCCGCTGTCTCTCGGCCTATGAGGCTTCCCGGAAGGCACGCTCGGACCAACCACACTACTGCGAGAAGTGCCGCAAGATTGTGAGACGGGAAAGTACGCGCCGGAGCGTTGCGAGGCACCGTGCCAAGGCGAGCCTTTGACAGCCACGCTGACAGCCAAGAGGGATGAAAAGTGGTTGTCAGGAGCCAACAGCACGGAGAGGCGATACCCGTTTTCCTCTGTCCTGTTGGCTCCCGTTGGCCCCTGTTGGTGGCTATGGGGAATCCCCCCATCTCCACCACTTCTTTCCTCTGAAGCGAATAATGATGTGATTTCCCTTGCCATGGCAAGGGATTTCTTCGTGCCTCTCGATCGGTAATGCGTTCGGTGGCGGCTCGTGGCAGACATTTTGCAACCATCCACGCGAAAATGCCCGCTTCGGCGTCGCAGCGGATAGCGAATAGCGCGGCGATTGCGGGCAACCGAGCGCGAAGACGTTCGTTCTATTGATGTGGCAGTGCGGTGCTCTTTTTTCGGTTTGATCGGTCAGGAGGGTCCTCATGCACGGCTCCCACATTCGTCGTTTCGCGCTCGCGCTCGCCAGTCTTGGCTTGCTCCTGCTCGCGCTCGTTCCCGCCGCTGTTGGTGCGGCGTATCCGCCCAACACGGTCATTTCGAACACCTTCGATCCGCGCTTCTGTGGTGACGGTCAAGTCTCGGTCGTGTCGGATCAGAACAGCAATTTGATCGATGTCTGCACGACGACCGGGCAGCGCTTCGATCCCACCGCCTACGGCTACGGGTACGCTCCCGGCTTTGGTATCGGCGCCTTCCCGACGTATAACGCCGGGGGTATCCCGCCCGTCTATGGCGCTGCCGGGAACGCGCCCGTTGTGCGGCAGCATAACGATAGCAACTCGAACTGCCCGAACGGCGATGTGATCGAGACGACCGCCGGATTCTACTGCACCGCGAATGGGCAGCCGGCGGCCAGCAGTCTGTCCATCCCCGCCTTCAACGGCGGATTCGTCCCGACGGCCACGAATGGGTTCGTGCCCACCTATACGACCGGGGGAGTGCCGACGCTCAACTACGGGTCCGGCGTTGCGCCCGGTTTCGCTGGCGGCACGGTCATCCGACAGTACAACGACGGCCGCTCGAATTGCCCGAACGGTGACGTGACCGAGACGGTGACCGGCTTCTTCTGCACGGCGAATGGGCAGCCGGCTGCCCGAGTCAACTGAGCGGAGTGGCGATGCGCGGAGCTGCGCACGACGGACTGATGGGGCGGGGAGCGATCCTCGCCTTTTCTTTGCCGTCGTGCGCCGGATGCGAGGATTATGCGCCGATGAATCTCCCGTGCATCGAATGGCGCGTGCCGTTACAATGGCATGGTTTCATCATGGGGGCTTCTGGGAAGGGACGCCATTAGCGCAGACGGGGGGAAGGGCGATCATGGAGATGGCGCGGGACGCGCGCCCGATCAAGCGGGCGGGTATCCTCGATGAACTGCTCGCCGATGGGAGTCTCGTGCTCTACGATGCCGCCCGGCGCGAGGTCATCACCTTGAATCCGGTAGCGGCATACGTCTGGGAGTGCTGCACCGGCGCGCGGGATGTCCGCGCGATCATCGCCGAGGCGCGGGAACTCTTCCCCGACACGTCGCGCGTCGAGGCCGATGTGCTCACCTTCCTGAACAATCTCCAGCAGGCAAACCTCATCACCCTGCCGGCACCCGACTATGCAGCAGGCTGATTCCCGCGCCGGGGTGCTGGCGCCGCCCTTCCGGTGCGACATCCTCGGCGCGGTCGTCGATGTCGCCGCCCCGGATGGCGAGCCGCTGCTCTGGCTCCAATGGGCGCTCTCCGGGTTTCTGATCGCGGACGATACCACGGCGTCGGTCGCGCGCTATGCACTCGCCCGCGATGAGCGCAACGGATGGATCCTCACGCGGGATGATGCCGTGCTGCGGATGGATGGCGATCTGGCGACCGCCGTGCTGGCGCTCGAATGGCAGCTCGTCACCGATGCGATGGAGCGGCGTGACGACCTCTTCCACCTCCACGGCGCGGCGCTCGCCACCCCGGACGGCGCCGCGACGCTGTTGGTCGTCGGGGTGTCCGGGAGTGGCAAGACGACACTGACACTCGGGCTGATGGCGGCGGGTTTTTGCCCCTTCGGGGACGATGTCGTCTTCCTCGATCCAGCGTCGCTCGCGCTGCTGCCGCTGCGCCGGGCATTCCATGTGCGCGCGCCGACGCGAGCGCTTGTGTCGCTGCCGGGTGATGACGCGCCGTGGGCCGACGCGACGGGCACGCGCTGGTTCCTGCCGCCCCGCTGGGCGTCGCCGCCGTCGCCGCCGATTGCGGCAATCGTCTTTCCGGAAGTGCAAGCCGATGCCGCCCCCGCGCTCACGCCGCTCACGCCTGCCGAGGGCGCGCACCGCTTACTCAGCCATTCGGTGACGCTGAACAATTCACCCGCACTCGCCCTCTCGTCCGTCCGCGCGCTCATCGCCCAGGCGACGTGCTACCGCCTCGTCGTCGGGGAGCCTGCGGCGACGGTAGCGATGGTCCGCGCGCTCGTCAGTCCGGCAGGCCACGAGCGGTGTGCGCCGTAGTGGCGGATCGTGCCGGGCGCGGGCGAGGCTCCGAGCGGCGGCGTGAGAATGCGTTGCTGCTCGCCGCCAGTCGTTGCCCCGATGCTCCCCCCCAGGCGACCCCTGAAAATGCGGAGTACGACTGGCGCTATCTGCTCGCCGCCGCCGAGCAGCAGGGGGTCAGTGCGCTGCTGCGGCAGTCATTGACGGGGGTGGGCGCGGTTGTCCCGCCGGATTGGGCGCGCGCGGCGCTGGACGCCGCCTATTGGGGGCAGCATTTCCGCAACCGCCTCCTGCTCGATGAATTAGCGACCCTCCTGGCGCGGGCGGCGTCTGCCGGGGTCCCCGTCATACCGCTGAAGGGCGCCGCGCTTGTGCATCGCTACTATCCGGCAGCGGCGTTGCGCCCGATGAGCGATATCGATCTGCTGATCCGCCCTGATGACACGGAGCGGATGGCGGGCCTCCTCACCGCGTGCGGCTATCTGCTGGTGACGCGGCAGACGGCGAGTGACGGCGCACCGGAGAGGGAATACGCCTTCGTCGCGCATCGCGCGGAGGGCGCGGCGCTCGTCGAGTACCGGAGCGAACCGCTCGATCCGATGACCGGCTTCCCCGGCGGGCTCGATTCCGTCTTGACGGCGCGGCTGCGTGTGCATGCAGCGCGGATGTGGGAGCGCGGCGAGACCGGGGAGTACGCGGGAGCGCCCGTGATGCAGATCGCGCCCGAGGACCTGCTGCTGCATGTCACCAGCCATCTGGCGACGCGCCACGCGGGCTTCCGGCTGCTCTGGCTGCACGATGTCTGCCGCATCCTCGTCGCGCATTCAACGGACTTCGACTGGCGCTATTTCTGGGAAGAAGCCGCCCTGCTCAATCTCACTGTGCCGGTCGAAGCAGCATTGACCGCTGCGCATCGCTGGCTTGACGCTCCGCTTCCTCCCAGTGGCGGCGGGCTTCAGCCTGCCACAGCGAGGTTCGGCAGGCTGAATCCGCCCAGAGGGCACCCGCGCCACCAATAATGAGCCTGTCTCATACCGTTCACGCCGTGAATGCCTCCCAGACGGCGCGGGAGATGTCCGCGAGCGTCCGCGCGCCGGCGATTGGTTCATCCATGTTGCGGGACATCACCGCGACGGCGTAGGGCCCGCCCGACTC
>JBPCMC010000410.1:0-12238 GCA_051002645.1 Thermomicrobiales bacterium | reverse complement strand
TGCCGGCGAAGACCACCGCCGCATCGACGCAGGCAAGCGCGGCGAGCATCTCCGCCCGCTCCGCAGCCGGGATGATCGGGCGACCCGCCCCCTTCCGCGCCGTCGTGCTCGCATCATCGTTGACGCCGACGACGAGAGCATCACCGCACGCCCGCGCCGCTTGCAAGTAGCGGATATGCCCGATATGCAGCAGATCGAAGTGCCCATTCGTGAAGACGACGCGACGACCGACCGCCCGCTGCCGCTCCCCGTACTCCGCAAGTTCGGCAAGCGACATCACCTGGCCCATCTCACGCTCTCCCCGCGTCATCGGCAAAGAGCCGCTCGTCTGCATCGAGGATCGCCTGCTGCAACTCCTCGGCGGTGACGATGGCATTGCCCAGTTTGCGCACCGCGACGCCCGCCGCGAGATTCGCCAGGTGCGCACCAATCTCCAGCGACAGACCAGCGGCGAGGGCGAGTGTCAACACAACGATCAAGGTGTCACCCGCGCCCGTCACATCGTAGACATCGACGCGATCAGCCGGGATATGCCCTTGCACGCCGCCGGCATCCTCGTACGCGACGCCGTCCGCCGCGAGCGAGACGACGATATTCCGCGCCTGCAACCGGGCGCGCATCCGAGGCAGCGCGCTGAGCACGGCGGGTACGGTGTCGAGCGGCTCGCGCAAGTATGCTTCCGCGTCCGCCCGATTGTCGCGCACGAGCGTGAATCCCGCGTACGGATCGAGACTGCCCTGTGAGTCAACCGCCGTCACCGCGCTGTGGCGCTCCCCCGACACGCGCACGGCAGACGCGACTGCCGGCGTGATCGCGCCATACCGATAATCGGAAACCAGGTAGGCGTTTGCCCCCGCAACCGCCGTGATCGTGTCGATCAGGCGCGCTTCCACACCAGCAGCAAGCATTGCCCGCGTACCACGATCGACACGCGCCACCTGTTGGGGGAAGCGGAAAAAGCCCTCGGCGAGGAAACGCGTCTTCCGCGTCGTCACCCGCTCCGCGACGGCGACGACGCCCGCAGTATCGACGCCCGCCGCCACCAGCGCCGCGAGAAGCGTCTCCCCCGTCGCATCCTGCCCGATGCAGCCGAACATCGTCGCCTCGCCGCCCACCGCCCGCACCGCCAGGGCCGGGAATGCCCCCCCGCCGGGTTGCGCGATCTCCCGCTCGTGTTCAAGGACGAGCACCGGCGCCTCGCGCGAGACGCGGGCGACCGATCCATAGACGTATTCATCGAGCAGCATATCGCCGACGACGACGACGCGCTGACCGCGCAATCGCGGCAATGCGTCGAGGAGGGTTGCGCGCCGCACAGCCATCGTCAGCGGAACCGCACGTACGGGATGGCGAGCGCGAGGGCGATATAGACGAGATTGGGGATATCGAGTGCCAGCGCGGCGAAGAGCGACCGCGAGAGCGGGCTGTCGATGCGTGACGAGCCGAGGATGGTGCCGATGTCACCGAGACTCAGCCCGAGTCGGTGGGTCAGCACGACCCGGCAGATGATGATGGATGCAAGCACGGCGACCATGCCGATCATCTGATAGGTGTTGCCCCGTTTCGCGCCGGTGACGCGCACCATCGCCTCTGCAACCGCGAACGCGCCGCCGACCGCGAACCAGAACGACCATGCGGGTTGATACGCCCACGCGACGCCGACACCGATCGCGATCAAGGCAGCAATAGCCGACGCGCGCGCGACGAGTTGGGGCGAGGTCCCATACATCAGATTCATTGCTCCCTGCGCCGGAATCGATTGATTGCCACCGTACCAGCCATGATCGCGCCGAACTGCCAGACACGGAGGATGCGCGGCAGGCGCGAGGGTTGGCGCACGAGGCGAAAGAGCCACTCCAACCCCCGCGCGCGCATCCAGCCCGGAGCGCGCGGCACACGGCCCGCCAGATAGTCGAAGGTGCCGCCGACACCGATCGCCACCGGAGTGGCTAACTGCGGCAGGTTCCGGGCAATCCAGCGCTCTTGTTTTGTCATTCAATACGCACCAAGCACGACACGCACCCCCGATGCGGCGATGCGCTGCCACGCTTCGGCATCGTCGGCTGCGTCCGCGCTGCCGGACCAGGTGCCGACAATCGCCGCGGCGGGATGCCGCCGACGCAATGCCGTAGCGGCTTCCTCAGCCACGCCGGGCGCGGCGCCGAGGAAGAAGGCGGGCAGACCCGCCGCCCCAATCGCGTCCGTGAGATCGTTCCCCGTGATCCGCGCGCGGAGCGAGAGACGCACCATACGCGCCGCCTGCGTGATACCCGCGCCGTCCGCCGTGACGACCGCCGCACCGTCGATGATGGCGCGCAACGCATCATCGGCGCGCGCGCGCATCACGTATTCGGGGTTGAGCGTGATCACATGGCACGGCGTGCCGGAGGATGCCGCAGCCTGCATAAGGGCCATCGCTTCGGAGAGCGTCACATCATCGACGCGAACGCCGAGGATACGCCGCTCGCCATCGCGCGTGCCGCGCGCCGCGCGCACGGGGACAGTCTTTGTCGTGTTCATCGCTACGCCTTCCACGGGCAGCATCATAGCGCGCCGCTTCCCTACCGTCTATGCGATGCGCGGGCTCGGTGCGCCAGTGTACAATGCACCAATGCGAATCGGATTCAACGCTCACCTACTCTCATTCGCGCCCGGCTACCGACGAGCCGGTGTCAGCCAGTACACCGAACAACTGCTCCATCACTTCATCACGACAGCGGCGCAGGCTGGCGACACCCTGTCGGTCTACGCGGGCGGGAGTGACGCGGCGCGCGCCTGGATGGCGGAACACTCGACCATCCATTACCATGCGAGCCACCTCCCCACCGCGCGTCCGCAGGGACGCATTTTCTGGGAGCAGGCGGTCGCGCCGGTTGTGACACGCCGCGACCGCCTCGATGTCCTCTTCTGCCCCGTCAATGTCGTGCCGCTGGTCGGTCGTGTCCCCTCCGTCGTCACCGTGCATGACCTCGCCTTCCTCGCCCACCCCGAGGCATTCCATCTCTCGAAGCGCGGATACCTCTCGCTCCTGACGCGCCTCTCGGTGCAGCGGGCACACCGGGTGATCGCGGTATCCGCGCATACGAAGGCCGACCTCGTGCGTCACTTCCACGTCGCGCCCGGTAAAGTGACAGTCATCCCGAACGCGATGGATCATCGCTTTCGCCCGGCCACCGACCCCGCCGCGCTCAGCCAATTCAGGCACGATCATCACCTGCCCGAGCGGTTCATCCTCTTCGTCGGCACCTTGGAGCCGCGCAAGAACCTGCGCCGTCTGATCGATGCATTCGCCCGTGTCGCCCGCGATGATTGCGAGGTCGCGCTCGTCATCGTCGGCGGATCGGGCTGGATGACGAGCGATCTCGCGCCGCTCGTGCAGCAGCGCAATCTGGGTGACCGCATCACCTTCACGGGATATGTGCCCGACGACGAGTTGCCGCGCTGGTATCAGGCGGCGACGATCTTCTGCTACCCGTCCCTTTACGAGGGGTTCGGTCTGCCCGTTCTGGAAGCAATGGCGTGCGGCACACCGGTCGTCACATCGAACACGAGCGCCATCCCCGAAGTCGCGGGCGACGCAGCGGTGCTGATTGACCCGACCGATGTCACCGCGCTTGCGGACAGCCTGCTCGCCCTCCTCTCCGATGCCCCGCGCTGGGAGGAATTGGGCCGTGCCGGGATTGCGCGCTCGCGCGGCTACTCATGGGAGTGCACCGCAGCCGCCACCTATGCGGTCGTCAGGGAGGCGGCAGGCGACTGAGCGACCGCTCCACTACAGCATACTGACGGGATCGACATCGACCATCCAGCCATAGGGGATCGGGAACGAGCGGAGAATCGGCGTCAGGTCCGCCCCGCTCACGACCACTTGCCAGAGATACTCGCCGCGCACCCGCGCGGTGAAGCAGGGCGCCGGCCCGATCAATTCGATGTCCTCACGCCCCGCCTGATAGGCGACCCGCGCGAGCGCGAAAGCGAGGCGGTCCGCCTCGGCCCGCGCCTTCTCCTCGCGGCGATGCTTCGTCACGAAGCGCGCGAGGTGACGAAAAGGCGGGAAGCCCTGCTCCTTGCGAAGAGGCAACTCGTATTTGGCGAACATCGCGTAATCGTGCTGCTGCGCGGCGAGCAGCGCCGGATGATCGGCGGACTGCGTCTGGATAATCACGCGACCGGGCGCACGCCGCCCCGCCCGCCCCGCCACCTGTGTCAGCAACTGGAAGGTTCGCTCCGAGGCGCGGAAGTCGGGCAAGTGGAGTTGGGTGTCCCCGTTGACGACGCCAATCGCCGTGACCATCGGCAGATCGAGCCCTTTCGCGACCATCTGCGTACCGACCAGTACGTCGATCTCGCGCGCTTCGAGCCGCCGCAGGATACTCTCGTGCCCCCCTTCGTCGCGTAGGCTGTCCTGATCCCACCGGACGATGCGCGCGCCGGGCAGGAGCCGCCGCGCCTCATCCTCGACGCGCTGTGTGCCGACCCCGTACGCGCGCACCCCCGGCTTGCCACACTGCGAGCAGCGCGTCGTCGGGCGGGTCTCGTAGTCGCAGCGGTGGCAGCGCAGCCGCTCGCGATCGGCGTGGTAGACCAGCGGCACATCGCACTGCGGGCACAGGCGCACATCGCCGCAGGCGCGGCACTGGCTGAACGTCGCCATGCCCCGGCGATTCAGGAGGAGAATGGACTGCTCCCCGGCAGTGTGAACGGTTCGGAGCAGGTCGGAGAGTGCGGTACTGAAGACGCCGGTGTTCCCATTGCGCTGCTCCTCGCGCATATCGACGAGTTGGACGGGCGGGAGATCGAGATTGCCGCTCGCACCGCTTACGGATACGGGGCGCACCCGCTCGGGCAGGCGCAGGTAGCCGATTTGCCCGCGACGAGCGGCGGCGTAGGTCAGGAGGTCGGGCGTCGCGCTGCCGAGGATACAGGTCGCACCACTCAACCGCGCCAGTTCGCGCGCGACATCGCGGGCATGGTAGCGCGGCAGGGCGTCCTGCTTGTACGCCGCATCGTGCTCCTCATCGAGTACGATGCAGCCGATCTCGGCAATCGGCGCGAAGAGGGCGGAGCGTGGCCCGATAGCGACCATCGCCTCCCCGCGCCGCAGCCGCTCCCAGTTCGCGAACCGCTGCGCGTCGCGCTGCCCGCTGTGCAGCATCGCCACCTGACCGGGGAAGCGGGACTGAATGCGATTGACCATCTGCGTCGCCAGCGCGATCTCCGGCACGCAGACAATCGCGCCTTTGCCCTGCCGCAGACTCGCCGCCACCGCGCGCAAATAAATCTCCGTCTTGCCGCTCCCGGTCACGCCGTGGAGCAGGAAGGTCTGCCCGTCGGCCGCCGCGATTGCCTCGGATGCACGATCCCAGACGCGCTGCTGGGCGTCGGTCAGCGTCGGCGCGGGAGTGGTACGAAATTCGACCCCGACCGGCAACGCCGTCACCGCGCCGAGTTCGGCCAAGCCGCGATCGACGAGACGATTGATGATCGGCATGCCGAGGCCCGTCTCGGTGCGGAAGTGCGCAACGGTCACCGCGCCCGGTGGAAGGCCGCCAATCGTCTCACCAGCGAGCCGGAGTTTGCGCCGCAGGTATTCGAGCGCGACCTGTTGCTTCGGCGCGGTCAGCGGCGCTTCGAACTCCAAACCGCCGATGGCACGCACATACGGCACCGGCTTGCTCTGCGGCACGCGATCGTGCGTCAGGCGGGCGTCCATCGCGATCAGATTCCGCTTGCGCAACGCCGCCACGACTGTCGTCAGCGCGCCGCCCAACGACTTGCGCAATTGGACAATACTGACTGCCGCGTCGCCGTTCAGTGTGCTGAGATGTTCGATGATCTTCGCTTGCGTCGGCGTCAGTGTACCGGTATCAATCACCCGCCCGGCCTCGGTCAGGCGGTAGACCTCGACCACCCGGCGATCGACGCCCGGCGGCATCATCAGCGAAGCGGCGTGGAAGAGCGAGCAGCAGTACCGCTCGCTGATCCAGGTGGCGAGATTCATCTCGCGCCCGCTCAGGCAGAAGGCCGGTTCGACCACCGCGTGAATCGCCTTCGCCTCCGCGCCGGGCGGCTCCTCCGAGAGCGCGGCGACGATGCCGAGGACGACCCGGTCGCGCAGCGGCACCCAGACGAGTTGCCCATCGGCGATCTCGTCGCGCAACTCGTCGGGCACGCGATAGGTCCACTCGCTCCAATACTCCGGGATGATGGCATCGACGCTCACCGTCGCGCTACGGTAGGCGCAGGCGGGCGGCGCGCATGGTTCGCGGACTGCGGTCAGCATCATCTCATTCCCGGCGCACGAGGCGGATTGATCGCAACGAAGCTCTCCCTGTACATGAACGTACAGGGAGAGTATAGGCGGATTTGGCGGGCCGCGCTAGAGCAATTATGCGGGAGCGCCGGGCGAGGCAATCGGCGTGTCGATGATCGTCGGGCCGGTGCGACGTTGCGCCGCGCGGATGCAGGCGGCCAGTTCCTCACCGTTGCGGGCGGTGACGCCGGGGATGCCGTATGCGTCCGCCAACTTGACGTAGTCGGGGTTGACGAGATCGACGCCGACGTACTTCTGGGAGCGATCCATGCCGCGCTTGACGGCGGTGTAGGTGCTGTCGTTGAAGATGACGATTGGCAGCGTCACCTCATGCTGGATGGCGACGGCGAGTTCCTCCATCGTGAACTGATAGCCGCCATCGCCGACGACCGCGATGACTTCCTTCTCCGGCTGGCCGATCTTCGCCCCGATGGCCGTCGGGACGCTGAAGCCGAGCGTGCCGTAGCCGTGCGGCGACATGTACGTGCGTGACATGTACGCCGGGAACTGCTGGTGGCACATGTATGAGAGTGAGGTCATATCGTGCGTGATGATGCCATCACGCGGTAGCGCATCCCGCAGCGCGTCGATGTATTCGCGGTACTGATCGCCACGGGGTGGGGCGGATGCGGCACGCTTCGCGGCCAGTTCCTCGCGGGACCAGCGGACGGCGGGACCGCCCTCGGCGCATACCGCGTCGAGCAGCATCTCGACAGCGAGGCGGGCATCGCCATGCACCTTCACTTCGGCGGGGTAGTTGCGCCCTAACTCCGCCGCGTCGATGTCGATGTGAATGAGCCGCTTCGGCATCGGCAATTGCCAGTTATTGGTGCTCTGCGCACCCATCTTGCTGCCGACGATAATGCCGACCTCGCTGCCCGCAAGCGCCTCCCCGACCGCGTCGCTCCAGCCGTAGAAGGCGACGCCGAACGAGAGCGGGTGATCGCCCGGAATCGCCCCCTTGCCCGGTGTGGACGTGACGACCGGCGCGTCGAGCGCCTCGGCGAGTTCGGTGAGGACGCCATCGACGCCGCTCTCCACCGCGCCGCCGCCCGCATAGATCACCACGCAGTTCGCGGAACGGATCGCCGCCGCCGCCGCATCGATGGCATCCTGCGACGGACGGCGGCGGATACCCTCCGGGCACGCCGTCACCTCGACCTCCGCTTCCTCGGCGAGGACATCGATCGGCACCTGTACATGCGTCGGGCGGGGTCGCCCGGTGCGCATCTGCCGCAACGCCTCATTGATCGCCCAAGGGATGTCCGTTACATCATCGACCTGAGTGTTCCACTTGGTCAGGTGGCGCATCAGGCCGAGCTGGTCATTCATGTCGTGCAGGTTACCGCGCATCCGGGCGGCATTCTCGCGCTCGACCTCCGCGCTGATAATCAGCACCGGGGAGGAGTCGGCGTACGCCTGGCCCACCGGGGTGCTCACGTTCGTCAAGCCGGGGCCGGTGATAATGATCGCCACGCCCGGCTTGCTCGTGGCCCGCGCGTAGCCGTCCGCCATGAAACCCGCACCCTGCTCATGCCGCGCGAGGATGTGCCGGATGCGACTGGCGTGCAACGCATCGTAAATATCGAGCGTGTGGACGCCCGGAATGCCGAACACCGTATCGACGCCGTTCGCCTCCAGCGTCGCGACGACCGCCGCGCCGCCCTTCATGCGCGTTCCCATGCCTCATCCCCCTTCGGATCAGCCAGAAATTCACCACGATGACGCAGTATAGCATGCAGTAGTCAGTAGCCAGTAGTCAGTAGCCAGATGCCGATGGCCTGCATCGCGCCTACTGACCACTGACTACTGGCTACTGGCTACTTGTTTCAGGCGGAGGTGGTGGAGACCTGGGCGACGCCGGCGAGTGCGCGTTCGGCGGGGACGGGGCTGTGCTGGCGTTCGAGGATACGGACGAAGGCATCGACGATCTTCGGGTCGAAGTGCGTCCCCTTGCAGGCAAGCAATTCTTCCTTCGCCTCACGGACGCTGCGTGCGCGCGCATACGGGCGGTCGGAGGTCATCACGTCGTAGGAGTCCGCGACCGAGACGATCCGCGCGCCGAGCGGGATTTCATCGCCCTTGATGCCGTCCGGGTAGCCGGTGCCGTCATAGCGCTCGTGGTGGTGCCGGACGACGCCGAGGCTATCTTTGTAGATCGCCAACTGCTGAAGGATGTCGTCGCCCGCGACCGGGTGCTGCCGCATCAGCCAATACTCCCCCTCATCGAGGCGACCGGGTTTGAGCAGCACGGCATCCGGGATGGCGATCTTGCCGAGGTCGTGGACGCGCGCGGCCAGGATGATCGCCTCCGCCTCGGCGAAACGGATCGTGCGAAGTTCGTCGATGATCTGCTGCGTGTACGCCGCCACGCGCTCCGAGTGCTGCGCGGTGGAGGTGTCCCGCCGATCGACGGTGTCCGCCAGCGCCTCGATAGTCTTGCGGATCTCTTTCTGCGTGTCGCGGTGGCCGCGCATCGCCAGATAGGGGCCGACCAGCGGGAGGAGCGCGATGAACAAGGCGAGCGGGCTGAGGTCGCGGACAGTCGTCACCAGCAGGCCGATCGAGAAGAGGGTGATGTTCTGCATCAGCAAGCCGGGGATGTTCGCCGCGAAGACCTGAATGGGCGACTTACCGATGTCGATAGCGACGATGGTCGAGACGAGCGCGGCGTTGATGAAGAGATAGGTGACAGCGGAGAGCAACGCGACAATGATCGTCGCGGCGCTACTGAGCGGCGGACGGAAGTCTGTCCGGACGATAGAGTGATACATCAGCCCCGCGAGGCCCGTCGCGCAGATGTACTGCGCCGCGTTAAAGGCCATTTTGCGGAGCGGCTTCTTCAGGTATAACTCAGCGACCGCCGTACCGATCGCGGCGAGAATTACGCCGACAATCGCGCCGTAGGCAATTGTCGCCGCGACGAAGACCGTCCCCGACACGGTGAATGAGACGCTAAACTTCGACTGGTAGAGCGTCGTGCGCACGAGATCCATGCCGATGACCAGCGCGAGCATCGCGAGTAGTACCGCGAAGTCCACCGGCACGAGCGGGCGAAACCATGGCCCCTGCGCCTGGCGGATGCTCAGCGCGGTGACAATGACTGCCAGCCCGATAACGACCAGGATTGCAATCTCGGTGCGGGTCTCGTTGGTCTTCTTCATCTGCTCCCGCATCTCGCGTTCGTACCCTCCGGTCTCCCGCTCCGCCGTGTATGCCTGCACGTACGCCTATCATCCGATATTGTACCACAAAAAAGCTTTTGCGCTACATCAACCGGGAAGTTCGGAGTTCGAAGCAAGGAATCGGCGTTCCTCGAACTCCGAACATCGAACATCGAACTTCCCCCACGCACGCAAAAAAAGACCCCGGTTGGGGTCTTTCCGTCATCACACAGGATGACTGCCTACATTACTCCCAGGTGATGTCTGCCCACTTCATAGGTGTCCTCCAGTCGCGAATAGAAACCCTTTGCCCGGTATCAGCCGCCAGCGCCCGCAGTTCCATGCACTCCGGGCCTCCACCCGGCGTACCTGCTCAGACACTGAGACCGAAACAGATTGGAACTCATGATTAAACACATGATTCCGTTCCATCTACAGGCTAACATCCGTAGACAGGTAAATCAACTCCTATGGAATATATTCGTATTGATGTATTTTTCTTGATTGCTGGCTATCGTTGAATGTCATTGTATTTATGCCAGAAGTCAGATGCCGGATGCCAGACGGGAGATGTCAGACGGGAGATGCCGGGTGCCAGATGCCGATAGTCCGCGTCACGTCTACTGATTTCTGGCTTCTGGCTTCTGACTTCTAGCCTCTGGTTTCTGGCTTCTGGTATCTACCTGCTGCCGCCAGCGCAGCCAGACATGGATGAGGCGTTGGAGGGCGGTAACGTAGGTGAGGACGGCGAGCAGCCAGAGGATGATGTCCGTCCAGCCGAAGAGGAGGAATGCGCCGAGGCCGACGACCCGTTCGGGACGGGCGAGGATGCCGACCTCGTTATCGAAGCCGAGCGCCTCGGCGCGGGCACGGGCGTAGGAGACGAGCAGCGACCCGGTGGCGCAGGCATAAATCAGCAGCGTCCGAGTGGTCGCGTGGATCGGGTCGTGCTGGATGTGCCAGAGGAGGCCGAAGAAGAGGACGACCTCGGAGTAGCGGTCGAGCATCGAATCGAGGAAAGCGCCGTAGACCGAGCCTTTGCCGGTCGCGCGGGCGAGTGCGCCGTCCACCATGTCGAAGGGCGCGGCGAGCAGTAGCAGCAGGCCGCCGAGACCGAAACGGCCCGACGCAAGCACGACCGCCACCACCCCATTAATGGCGAGACCGAGGATGCTCGCTGCGTCGGGCGTCAGGCCGGTGCGGGCCAGCACGCGGCCAACCTGATCCATGCGCGTGCGCACGGCGTCTTTGACGAGATTGGAGATCATCGCAGCGCGACGCTCAAGGAGGCGACACGCTGCTGGATGCGGCCCGCCTGCTCATACTGCGCCACGACGCGCTTGCCCACTTCCGTCCATGAATAATTCATCGCCGTCGCGCGGCCCGCCTCGCCCATCGCGCGTGCCAGCGGGCGATCCGCCAGCAGCCGGATGAGCGCCATCGCCAGCGCCTGCGCCGACTCCGGCTCGACGAGCAGCCCCTCCACCCCATTGGTGAGGATGCCGCGATGACCGGGGATGGCCGTCGCGACGACCGGCTTGCCGGAGGCCATCGCCTCCATCACGACGAGCCCGAACGATTCGCGGCCCGTGGCAGGCGAGCAGAAGAGATCGGCGCTGGCGTAGTAGTGCGGCAACTCATCGGCGCTGGCGAATCCGGCGAACTCGACGTTCCGCTCCAGCCCGTGATTCTCGATGAAGCGCAAGTAGCGTTTTGGTGTGCCGCGCCCGACGACGAGCAGGCGCACATCCGGGTATTGCGCGCGCACGAGGGCGATGGCGCGTGTGAGGTACTTGAACCCCTTGCGCGCGTCGTTGTACCGCCCGACGAAGAGGATCGTCGGTCGCCCGTCGCGGTAGCGATCAAACGGAAGGGCCTGCGGGGTGAAGTGCTCCGGCTCGATGCCGTTCGGGATGACGACCATCCGACCGGGGAAGTAGCTCTGCGCATAAGCCCGTGCCGCCTCGGAGACGGCGATCCGCCCGTGCAGCATCCGGTAGTACCAGCGCAGATAGGGCCGGAGCGTCGCGTAGCCCATATTCGACTCGCTGAAGGCGTGGAAGGTGCCGACGTTGATACTCGTCGAGTGGCGGAGGATGACGTGCGGCAGGTGCGGCATCAGCGGCTCGTGCAAGTGGATGACATCGAACTGCTCCGCCTGCAAGACCTCCTTGACGGGCCGGTTCAGCGCGAAGGGCTGCAAGGTGATGCGCGCCGTCGAGCCGTTCGCCGGGAAGCGCACCGCCCGCCCGATGCCGTAGAAGTTCTCGCCGACGACGAAATCCTCGTCGCCGCCGCGCGCCGATGGCGCGATCACCGTCACATGATGCCCCATCAGCCGCAGCACGCGCGCGAGGTGGTTGATGTGATCCGCCACCCCGCCGGGGTAACTGACATCGTAGGGCGAGACGAGGGCGACTTTCATTGCTCGCTCCTCAATCGATCCGTTACGCTCATGCGTCCCGCGATCTGGCGCGCCTTGCGGACGGGTACGAGGACCCATGCGCGGTAGAGACTTTCGCCGGCGATAACGCGATGCTCGCCGAAGGTCCAGAAACGGCCGTGCGCGCGGGTCGTCCCGGCGACGAAGGCGGCGCGGAGATCGTCCGCAGTGCGGGAGCCGTCCGGGCCGCAGGGGAAGGACGTGTAGGCGGAACCGATCAGGTCGCTGGCGTGCGCGTCACTCCCCGCCATCACCGGCAGGCGGAGCGTCTCGCGGTTCAATGTCTGTGCCCGCCGGTGCGCGACGCGGCCCGCGACG
>JBPCMC010000409.1:0-15012 GCA_051002645.1 Thermomicrobiales bacterium | reverse complement strand
GCGAGCGCGTACCTGGGGGCAGCGGGATCGATCAAGAACTTTGATGTCTTGGAGGCGGCGCTGTCGATCCACGCGGTGGAGGCGGAGCACGCGTCAGCCTTGGCGGACCTGTCGGCACCCGGCACCGATCTGTTCGCGCCGGAAGCGTTCGCGACGCCGCGGACCCCGGCACAGGTGATGCAGATTGTCGCACCGTTCTTCGCGGCAGCCGCACCGGCTCCCGCACCGGCACCGGCACCGGCGCCCAGCGTGCCGAGCGCACCGCCGAAGACCGGCGGTGGTGGCGAGGATCATTACGCCCGCCGCCTCGGCGACGAATAGCACTAGCCCAGTATCTTAAGCCGCAGGCCGTGGAAGGAATCCTTCCACGGCCTCTCTTATGTACCGGAAATACCGATCTGCCTGCGGATAGTTGAATCGGTGATCCGTGTATCGTCGGCCAGAAGGAATGCCTTGCTGAGAATGAGGGAGAGCGTCGCGTCACCTTCGAATGGTAGGAAGGTAACGTTGCCCTCCTTGCCACCAAGTGTGTCACCGCGCCCCGGCACGATGCAGAGATAGTGGTCGTTCGGCTCCATGAGGATATTGCTGCTGCCGAGATGGATCTTGTATGTGCGGAGTTTGCCGCGCACGATGAGGAATCGGCCCTGCAATGCACATTGTGGAGCGATCTTCAGGCGGGGAAGCAGTCGCGTCAGCACGTCACGGCGGCTTTCGGCACTTGCGGAAAGGTCACCGAAGGCATAATCATGCCAATACGTCGTGTATCGGGCTTCCGCGCCCTGATCCTGCCATGTTGGATCGCTTCCGATACTCGCCACACCGACGAAGAGGTCTACATCGCGCAAGATTTCAGACAAGACGATTGCTGGCACGTCTGCCATTGGGCACAGCGAATTATTGGGATTGCGAAAACGGACTTGATCGGTAGAGACATGGAGGTAGATACCGGCAGTCGTAAGCGTTTCACCTGCGGGATCAGCGAAGAACTCCGCGTGCAGATTCCGTTCCGGTATTTCTCTGACGGCTATGCCGTTGTACGGCACGTCGAAGTTTCCCTGCAGATGGTACCGCCATCCGCGCTGTTCGCAGAGCGCTTTGAATTGATGCTGTCGGACGATGTGGGCAGCGAAGCGGTTTGAGTAGGTATTGGTCGCCAACTCGGCATCAGTGAGCAAATACACCTCACGATGCGCCTGCTTGAAGGGTTGCGAGATATTCCTTTCCTCCAGCCATACGCGCCATCGCAGAATAATCTCCGGATCAAAGCCAAGTGGATGCCAGAGACGGACTCGCGTTCCTTCCGGCAGCGGGTCAAGAGGGCATTCATGGAGGTCAACGAGCCTCCCTTTATACGGGATAGCGAGAAATCCCTCTCCGATCGACGGTTGGAAATGCCAAATCAACCGGCGCGTCATCTGCGCGAGCAACGGATGATCGATATATCGCTCGCGCCATGTCGCAACGTTCCATGAGCGATCAGCAATTAACAATCGCTCTAGCCGGTCACGCTGCGCCGGAAGCATCTTCCGAATCTCATTGTGGGTCGTCCGCAATGCTTTCAGTTCGTTGGTATGATCCTTTTTCACAGATGCGGGAAGCGATTTCTGCGCCTTGCCCTCCTGTGTGAGCCAGCGTATCTCAGTACTGGTGGTACCGATAATGCCGATCTCGGCGGTATATCCTCCAATCGTTTGCTGAAATCGCCCATTGTTGTCGAGGCAATAGGTCGGGACGCTTATCTCCTCAATCTCCTCGCGCGTGAGCCCGATTCGACGAGAGGCCGTTTCAACCGCTTTGCCGATGTCTCCCTGCGGCTGCGTTCCCTTTACCCGCAAACCGAGGCGGCTGAGTTGGAAAATCGGTTCGGTGCCGGGCATGACGCTGAGCGCGTAGAGGCACGCATTCGCTGCCTTGCGGGAACGTGGCCCGCGACCGGGGATTTTGCGAAACATCGTCTCGGCCAGTTTACCGAGCGCACGACTCAGTTCGACATCCTCAATCGAACCACAAGCCCATGCGAGGCCGCGAAGAATCAGGCTGTTACGATCCGCAAGCACGTTCGTCGCGGGCATATCAAGCAATGGGAACCACGCAACGATGTGCGCTGTGAATGTGTCCTTGCCGAGAGCATCGACATGCGTCATGGCCTGGCGGAGCCACGCGCTTGACGGTTTGGTTCCCTCTACCCGCGTGCCGAGCGCGAAAAGAGCGTACCAGCAGTCGCGCTCATCAGCGTCCATCGCATCGAGCGAGGACCGAATGGCGGCGACCCACGGCTCTCCGGCCTCCCATTCCCCTTCTCGTGCCATTCCCGCCAGTTCTTTGAGCCTGTCAATAACACGATGGAGGGCAGGGTCTTGCCTGCTTTCGCGTAGCGCATCGAGATGTGTCACGAGGAGCGCCCGAAGTGTGTCGGGCAGACCGTTGGCTTCCGCGTATCGGATCGTTGCACGGAGCGCGTCTTCGAGGAAATATGAGTACCGTACCGCCCGCCCCTCGATTGCGGGATGTCCCAAGAGACCAATCTGAACGAAGTGTGTCAGGTCATCTGCAGTGAATGGAAGTCGGTGGCCATATAACGCGAAGATAAGCCCACGTAATGCCTGCCATGTGTGATCGTAAACGGAGAGACCGTCAATGCGTGCAAGCGCGAGATGAAGGACGCGAATTTGCACGTCAGTACTACTCGCGATAATCGCCTTTCCGCTCTCAAAGGTGCGGAGGTCAAGGTCATACCAGTTATGACGCCTCCAATAATATTCCTCGTTTGTCGTCTCGGTGTGAAAGGCATCAAGGAGTTGAAGCGCAACAGATTCTTGCTCGTCAGCGCTCATCACGTATTCTGCGCTCATGCTGTCACCCACCGACGAGCGGGATGAGTTTGTGGAAGCTGATTTCGGTCCCGATGCTAAGGGTGATCTCCGTATCGAGCGTTTCCACTTGGCGGTCGTCCACGACGATAAAGAAATCATTGCGCTCGAAGGCATCCAGCGCACGCGAGACCTGTGCATCCGGATTGATCTGACGGCGCTCTCGTAGCCGATATCCGTTTAGCACGCGCTCGGCATCTGTTGGTTGGACAAGACCACGGAAATATTCGGGTGTGGTGCGATTGTACTCCGCTACCTCCTCGCACACCCGCTTGCGGATCAATTCGCGTACGGTGATTCGTGCGGTGAGGAAATCCAGCGTAAACGTCGTTGCCCGATTACCGGACAGCGTTTCATCGTGGATAGTGACCGCAGTTGCCATACTATGCCTCCGCTCGTGTTTCTGAAGTGGTCAAAGACGAACGTTAGTTCTGTTTCTGACGAATAGTATGGGCAATAGCCGGGGTCGTGTCAAGATATGCGCGATGGCATTGCGTATCCGATATGCAATCGCTCTTGATGCGTCGCTCCCTGGGCCGCTTCGCGGTCACATCGGGGCAACGCGATTTACCGCGTTGCCCCGGCAGGTATTACCAGAGTTGCTGTGAGGCGAGGTGCGCGCCTTCCGCGAGGGCGCGCAACTTCGCCCACGCGATCGCCGGGTCAACGGTATTACTAGCCGCGAAGGTGGCGAAGCCGCAGTCCGTCCCCGCGATGACGCGCTCCCGCCCGACCAGCGTCGCGTACCGGACAATCCGCTGCGCCACCAACTCCGGGTGCTCGATGTAGTTCGTCGTTGAATCCAGCACGCCGGGGATGAGGACTTTCTCTTCCGGCAGTTCGATATCCTCGAAGACGCGCCACTCGTGCTCGTGCCGGGGGTTCGCCCCCTCGAAGGAGATCGCCGAAGGCTTCGCTGTCAAAGCGATGCCGATGATCTCGCGGAGTGGCACGTCGTGATGGTGCGGGCCCTCGTAGTTTCCCCAGCAGAGATGCATCCGTACGCGGTCCGACGGCACGTCCGCGAGGGCATGGTTGAGCGCCGCGACATGGGTTTCCGCGTGTCGCTTGAATTCCTCCAGACTCGCCTCCGGGAACTGGATATGCCGCCCCATCGCGAGGTCCGGGCAGTCGAGTTGGAGGAGGAAACCCGCCTGATGGATGGCGTCGTACTCCGTCTTCATCGCGTCTGCAACTGCCATCAGATATTGCTCGTGACTGGCATAGTGGCGATTCTCCAGGAAGAGGGAGATGACGCCGGGTGAGGCGGCGCTGACGAAGACCTCGGCGGGCGAGACGCCGTCCAGCGCCGCCGTGAGGTTGTCGAGATCGGCCCGCAGAGCGGTCTGGTCGCCGTATGTCACCGGCCCGACACAGGCCGGTCGGGGCATACGCGGGCTCTGCCGTCGCGCGGCGAAGGTGGGGAAATCCCAGAGGTCGGCGGGGCCGCGATTGAGCGTATTTCCCTCGCCCGCGAAGCCGGTGAGGCGCGTGGCGACGTAGGTGGAGTATCCGACTTTGCCCGCCTCGCCATCGTTGATAACGTCGAGCCCCGCATCTACCTGCCGGCGCACGACGTCGGCTACGGCAGCACGAACCTGCGTGGCGAATTCGGCCTCATCCATCGCCTCGCCCGCCGCCTGCGCGTAGAGGAGCGGGATGAGATCGTCGGGCCGGGGGAGGCTACCCGTATGCGTCGTCAGGATTCGCTCGGTGCTTCGCTGCATGGCATTCTCCTCCCGGTCTTCTGGCCTTCTCATCCCGTACGGCAGCCGCCGATACTGCTCTGGCTCGGTCATCCCATCATCGCGCGCTGCGGCACCATGCGCAATGAGGCCGTGACGCATCGACACTAGTCGCCCGGTAGATACATCGCGTAGCCGCCGGTGACGAGCAGCGTCTGGCCGGTGGTGTACTCGCTCTCCGGCAGGCAGAAGAAGCGCACGGCGGCGGCGATATCCTCGCCTTTGCCGACGCGTTTCAGGGGGATATGCGCCTCTGCCTGCTCGCGCCAGCGCTCCTCATTGCGTCGCGCGCCGGGCCGCTCCGCCATCATGCCGGGGCCGACGCAGTTCACCGAAATGCCGTACGGCCCGAGTTCGTAGGCCATGTTGCGCGTCGTCGCTTCGATCGCCGCTTTTGCCGCGTTATAGACGAGCGCGTCCCGGTGGTTGTAGTGCGCGCCGATGGTGGAGATGTTGACGATGCGGCCGCGAATCCGCCGCTCCATCATCTGCCGCGCGACGTGCTGGCTGAGTACGAAAGTGGCCGTCCAGTTAACGTTCATCGTCCATTCGGCGTCGGCGTGGCTAATCTCCCAGAAGTTGGCGCGCCCCGTCGAACTGCCCGCATTGTTGATGAGAATGTCGATCTGCGGCGCCCGCGCCAGCACGGAGGAGGCGAGGCGATCCATCTCCTCGACCCGCGAGAGGTCCGCCGCCATCCCCCACGCCTCGACGCCATACCCGCGCATGATCGCCGCGGCAGGCTCGATCAACTCCGCCTCCATGCCATGCACGACGATATTCGCCCCCTCCTGAGCGAGCCATTCCGCCGTCGTCTGCCCCAGCCCCTTCGTACTCCCCGTGACGAGCGCCCACTTTCCTGCCAACCGGCCTTCGGTCGTCATGCGTCGCTATCCTCCATTCTGCCTTTGGCAGATGTTGCCGCGCTGTAGTATTTCAATCGCGATGATGAGCGTTCGCCCGGTCTTCGCGAGCGATTGCGCGCATTTCGTGCCACGAGTACGGCTTTTCGAGAGAGCCGGCAGCACCACGCAACGAAGCGATCGTCGAGTATGCCGCAGCGCGCAATTCGATCCTTCCATCCTCTCCGATCACGAAGAGCAGTTTGTCGCCCGCCGTGATACCGAGTCGTTCCCGAATTGCGGCGGGGATCGTCACGCGCCCTCCGCTTGTCATCGTGCTATCGATCGTTTTGCTGATCATTTCACTCCTCGAATCCGTGCTTCGGGATCACGTAACGCTGAAGCCTCCGTCCACGGTGATTGTCGTGCCGGTCGTCCAGGCGGATTCGTCGGAGGCGAGGAAGAGCGCCGCGCCGACCATGTCCTCCGGCTGCCCGGCGCGGCCAAGCGGGATGCGGACGACGCGGGCGGCGAGCGCGTCCGGCGTCTGGAAGATGCGCGTCGTCAGGTTCGTCTCGACCAATCCCGGCGCGATGGCGTTGACGCGGATACCGTGCGGCGCGAGTTCCAGCGCCATGCCGCGCACGAGCATCGCCACGCCCGCCTTCGCCGCC
The DNA here is from genome assembly GCA_051002645.1 of Thermomicrobiales bacterium. Taxonomy (GTDB): domain Bacteria; phylum Chloroflexota; class Chloroflexia; order Thermomicrobiales; family JALYUS01; genus JALYUS01. The sequence continues at coordinate 8,878 of JBPCMC010000409.1, read as the reverse complement.
TGATAATGCACCAATTCCGTCTGGGCGCTGTGGGCGCTCACCGATGAGGTCATCATGATGCTCCCGGCGGTACTGCTCTGCACCATCCGCTTTGCCGCCGCCTGCCCGACGAGGAACGGCCCTTTGAGGTCCGTATCGAGCACCCAGTCCCACATCGCCTCGTCGATCTCCAGGAAGGGCACGCGCCGGTGCGTTCCCGCGTTGCAGACGACGATGGAAACGGGGCCGAGCGCGCTCGCTTCGTCCATCATTCGCGTCACCTGCGCGGCGTCCGCGATGTCCGCCTGGACGACCTGCGCGCGCCGCCCCATGCCGCGTATCTCCGCCGCGATCTCCTCCGCCTCGTTCTTCCGCGTGCGGTAATGGACGATCACATCCGCCCCCTCCCGCGCGAAGCCGAGCGCGATCGCCTCGCCGATGCCGCTCGATGACCCCGTAACCAGTGCGATTCGTCCCGCAAGCCGTCCCTCCGCCATTTTGCGCCTCCTCATGTCCAATGATGCATAGAGAAGCATTGAACCACAGAGGACACAGAGAAGACACAGAGCGCACGGAGAAAACGCGATGAGAGGAAAGTAACATCGGCACGATGCGATGCAGCGCATACAATAGCGCTGATGAGAAAATGCCTGCGGGCCGCGCGCCTCGTGCGGGAGTATGACGCGCACGGCGATCGTCGCACCGGCACGGCGGTCGATCGCGTTTCCGCCGAGTGGTCGGCGGAGCAGGTGCGCGATGCCAGTGCCGAGCCGTTTCTGGAGCCTTTCGCGCTCGACCGCGTCGATCTGGTCGTCTGCTTCCTCGACATTGACGGGCGGCGTCTCGATGGCCTATCGGCATTCGATGGCGGCTTCACCGCTGCGCGTCGTCATGACACCCCGCAGCGGTTGGTGGAACTGCGCCAGCGAGCGCGGCGGGCGGGCGGTATCTCTCGCTGCTCGGCACGCAGGGACCAATTTGTTATCACCCGGCGGATCGCTGGCCGGAATGGGTTGATCTCCTACAGATCGCGCGCCTCACGACAGCGCAGGCAGAGACCGCTCTCCGCCTGGCCATCGAGTGAGCGCAATGAGCCGCCTCATTGACGTGCTTCCCGCGTCTCATCCCCCGCTGTCCGGTATCAGCGTTGGTCGGCATGAATGCGGCGGGCGTCCCCACAGCGCTCACTGTCGCGTTGACGGTGTACAGGCCACCGATCGTCGCATAGGCCGTGAAGGTCGGAGCCAGCACGGTGACGATCACCGCGCGTGCCGGATCATTGACACTATTCTTCCCGCTGCATCCCGCCACTCACGGCTACGGTCGCCTCGCGGCGCCGAGGAGCGCAATCGCTCCCTCGATCGCGCGATCCATTTTCGTCGGGTCATCCATCGCGCGCGAAAGGATGTATCCGCCCTGCACCACGGCGACGAGCGCGGTCGCCACATCCCCTGCGGCGAGATCGTCGCGTAGCGTGTCCTCCCGCTGGGCCTCCGCCAGCGCCGCCGCGAGTTCGCCCTCGATGTACGCAAAATATGCCGCGATCGGCTCGCGGATGGTGTCATCGGCGATCACCGGCTCCGCCGCGATGCGCCCAAGTCGGCAGCCGCGCAGAGCCTCCCGCGGCTGCGAGAGATACGCGACAACACGCTCGAGCGGCGGCCTGTCGCGCGATAGCGCGATGCCGGCGATGGTGCAGAGGTCGGCGGACACTTCGGTAATCGCTGTGGCCGCCAAGTCCGTCTTGCCGCGGAAGTGGTGATAGAGGCTGCCTTGACCCGCGCCACTCTCGGCGAGGACGGCGCGCGGGCTCATCGCCTCGTAGCCGCGCTGCCAGAGGAGCGTCTTGGTCGCAGCTAGGAGCTGTTCACGGGCGGACATGGCACCTTCTTTCGCGAGCGACCGACGAAGCGACCACATCGTGTACCTACCAGTAGGTATACCACATGCAACGCAAAGTGGCTCTGTGTGCTTGATCTATCCATACCGTTAAAAGTCCTTGACGACATGTATTGTACCTACTAGTATGTAAGCTAGGGCGGATGAGCGGAGGATAGTGTTTGCGCTTGGGCGGACCAAGCGCTGCCACAGGAAGGATGACATAGGGGAAGGGGAGTTGGATGTGGACGAGGGGAAAGCGGCGCCCTCGTCGCCGATGTCGTCGTGCTGGACATGGACTATCGCGAGCGACCGTGCGGACGTACGTCGGTGGCGCCGCCGGAATGTGACTGATGGAGGGTATCGGCCCGACGATATGGATACAGGAAGGGAGGCACCATGACACGAGATGAGGCGACAACGTTCGCCGAGCGATGGATCCGCAGTTGGAACGAGCGTGATCTGGACGCGATCCTGGCGCACTATACCGATGCGGTGCGCTTCCGCAGTCCGCGCGCTGCGGGCCTGCTCGGGACGCCAACCATCGAGGGGAAAGAGGCGCTGGCGTCCTACTGGCGCGCGGGGCTGGAACGGATCACGAGCCTGCACTTCGCGCTCGACCACGTCGTCTGGGACGGGGAAGGCGCCGAGTTGCTAATCGTCTATATCGCGGACATCAACGATCGACCGATGCGCGCGTGCGAGACCTTCCGCTTCGACACGACGGGCCGCGTCGTCGATGGCGAGGCGTTGTATGGCATCGCAGCGGGATGACCCGGCAATCGGGACGCCACAGGCGCGCGGAAACGTATGCTCCCATCCGTTTGGCGCGATGGAAGTAAACGGGATAGGCAAGGATAGTGGGAAACCAACAGGAGGCCGCATGGACACCGACTCGATGATCGACGCGCTGCGCGCCGACGGCCCGCGCCCGGAGCTGGCCGACCGCCTCATGCTCTTCGGCCAGTTCGTCGGCGCGTGGGATGTCGCGATCACGAACATCCAGCCGGACGGCACACGGGACGAAATCCGGGGCGAGTGGCACTTCGGGTGGGCGCTGGAGGGGCGGGCCGTCGTGGATGTGTGGATCGCGCCGCGCCGCTCGTTGCGCGACGCGGTCGGTTCCGGCGGCTACGGCGCCACCGTGCGCTTCTACGACCCGACAATCGACGCCTGGCGGTCGACATGGATCGCGCCGACGAGCCATGTCGTCCAGCCCTTCATCGGCAGGAAAGTGGGAGATGAGATCGTCCTGGAGGGCCGGTTCGAGGGGGACGTGCTCACGCGCTGGATCTTCTCCGACGTCACGGCGACGCAGTTCCACTGGCGGTCGGTGGAATCAAGCGACGACGGAGCGACGTGGACGGAAGTGCAGACCATGGACGCACGCCGCGCCACGTCGTGATGGCACGCATGCTTCCCATGGTAGATTGCGCGGCGAGGTCGGGGTTCGAGGATGGTCGGGCGCGTGATCGCCGGGCGGGATGCATTCGATGGCGATAACGATCACCGCAGCGCGGGCGCCGACGCTCCGCACGCTGTCGGGAGGCGGTCTCGCCCTGGCGGCGGCGATGGGTATTGGGCGATTCGCGTACACGCCGATCCTGCCCGCCATGCAACGGGCGACCGGCCTCAGCACGGGCACGGCGGGGCTCCTCGCGTCCTCGAACTATGCCGGCTACCTGGTGGGGGCGCTGCTGGTCGCGAGTATCCCGTCCGGCGCGCCGCGTCGCCGCATCCTCATCGGGAGCCTGATCGTGGTCGGGGTGACGACGGCGCTCATGGCGGGGACGACCAATACCCTCGCCTGGGGCGTCATTCGATTTCTCTCCGGCGTCGCGAGCGCGGGCGTGTTCGTCTTGGCGTCGGGACTGGTATTGGGTGCGCTGCGGCGGCAGCGCCGGATCTCCCAGGCCGGCTGGCTCTACGCAGGGGTTGGGATCGGGATCGCCTCCTCCGGCTTCGTGGTACGCGCCGGTCGCGGCGTGCTCGGGTGGCGTGGGGATTGGCTCGTGCTCGCTGCGGTCGCCATCGCCGCCGTCTATCCCTGCTGGCGCTTGCTGCCCCGACCCGATGCAGAGGCCGCATCGCCCACGACTGAGCAGTTGCAATCAGATCGCCCCCCCGGCCGTGCGCTCGCGTTGCTCTTCGGCGCCTACTTCCTCGAAGCGGTCGGCTACATCGTGACGGGCACCTTCCTGGTGGCGATCGTGAACCGTACACCCGGCCTGGAAGCCACCGGGGCCAATGTATGGATCGTCGTCGGACTGGCCGCTGTCCCGGCGGCCGTCCTGTGGACCGCTGCCGCTGCACGCTTCGGTCTCGCCCGCGCGCTCACCCTCGCGTACAGTGCGCAGGCGGGCGGGATCCTTCTGCCGATCATGGGCGGGGTGGGCGCCGACTACGCATCCGCGATCCTCTTTGGCGGGACGTTCATCGGCATCACGGCGCTCACGCTGACGCTGGCGGGACAGCTCGCGCCGCACCGCCCTGCGGAACTGATCGGGCTGCTGACCGCCGCGTACGGCGTCGGGCAGATCATCGGGCCGATCCTGGCGGCGTCCCTGGCGAGTCGCGCGGACAGCTTCGTGCCGGCATTGATCGCGGCGGCGTCCGTCGTCTTCGTCGGCGGCGTGCTCATGGTCGCGCTCCATGCGTCCTCTGCGCACCTCATCCGCTGACGAAGCGCGACCGCCGCGCCTCACCAACCACGCGCTGCCGACGCAGGGTGGCGCTCGTATCGATGCCAGGGCTTCATGGTCGGCGATGTGACTGCGGGTGGCACCGGATTCAGCCGAGTACGGTGGTCACTTACTGGTGAAGCCGGCGTCCATAGCGGTGGGCCGAGACCGGACGAGCACGATCGACGTGGGTAGGGGGCAAATCATGGGAGGCCACAGTGGGCTACGTGGGGGCTGTCTGGGGCATGCACCGCTCCCGCAGGTCCGACATGGCGATCGAAGTCACGGTGCCCGCGACCCCCGATACACCCCGGACGCGGTCGATCAACTCCTGGAGCGCCAATGTGGACGCCACCCGTACCTTGGCGAGCAGGCACCACTCGCCCGTCACCCGGTGACACTCCTCGATGACCGCGTCCGCGTTGCCGAGGCCAAGGATCGCCGCGCCGATTTCATTGGTCCGCGCGCCCGTCGTCCGCATCCAAATGAATGCCGTGACCGGTTGGCCCATCGTTTCCCAGTCCACCCGCGCGTGATAGCCCCGGATCACGCCGCGTTCCTCCAGCCGCCGCACCCGCTCGTGGACTGCGGGCCGGGAGAGATGCACGGCCTGGGCGATCTGCTCGTGGCTGAGGCGCCCGTTCTCGGCGAGAAGTTGCACGATGCTGCGGTCAATGTCGTTCATAGTCTCCTCCGGCGCGCCGCCCGCGATGATGCGGCCTAACTGACGAATAGAAAGGAATCGTACCACGACCGCGATGGTTCGTCGGGACGGTCGCACCACACCGACGAGTCGATACCCCTACGCCGTTCGCAACCCGACTGAACGTCCAGGAGGACGGTCCATCGGGTGATGATTGCCCACAAGTTGCCTTGCGATTCGTCGGCATATTGCCCTTTTCGTTGACTGATCGCTGCCGTCTCCCTATCCTCGGTATCGGTTGCCGCATTCCTGGAGGGGCTGCGTGATGAGGAATAGCGACGACCGGGCATCCATGTGGCGGACGGCATCGGGCGCGATTGACGCAGGCCGACGGATTAGAGGAGAAGTGACAATGGACCATTCGTTCCCGTATCGTGCCCCGCTCAAACGCGCGCTCGAGCACGCCCTCGACCATCTCGACCATCTCTCCGACGCGCCGGTCACCGCGACCGCGACGCTCCCGGAGCTGCGGGGCCGCCTCGCGCGCGCACTCGACGAGGACGGCGCCGACGCGGCGCGAGTGATCGACGACCTCGCCGCCGATTGCGCGGGCGGGATTCTCGGTAGCGCCGGGGGCCGCTTCTTCGGCTGGGTAATCGGGGGGACGATACCCGCCGCCCTCGCCGCCGACTGGCTGACTGCGGCGTGGGACCAGAACGCGGCCCTCTACGCCGCCGGCCCTGCGGAGGCGGTGATCGAGGAGGTCTGCGGGGCCTGGCTCAAGGATTTGCTCGGCCTCCCCGCGACCGCGAGCTTCGCCCTCGTCACCGGCTCACAGATGGCGCACGTCGTCTGCCTCGCCGCAGCGCGCAACGCGCTCCTCGCTCGTCGCGGCTGGGACGTTGAGCGGCGCGGGCTCGCAGGCGCGCCACTGGTGCGCATCCTCACAGGCAACCAGCGGCACGGCTCGATCGAGCGCGCCGCGCGGCTACTCGGCCTCGGGGCCGACTGCATCCTCCCCCTGGCCACGGATACCGACGGTCAACTGCGCGCGGACGCGCTCGCGGCGGGGCTCGAACGAGAGTCCGCGCAGCCGACGGTCGTGCTCCTCCAGGCGGGCGACCTCAATATCGGGGCCTTCGACCCCTTCGAGGAGTTGATTCCCCTCGCGCACGCGCACGGTGCGTGGGTGCATGTGGATGGTGCATTCGGCCTCTTCGCTGCCGCGAGCCCCCGGTACCGCCCCCGCCTCGCGGGCGTCGAACGCGCGGACTCATGGGTGGCGGACGGCCACAAGTGGCTGAACGTGCCGTACGACTGCGGCTAGGCCTTCGTCGCCGACCCCGGCCCGCATCGCGCGGCGATGTCGCACCGCGCCAGCTACCTGGTCCATGATGATGAGGCGCGCGACCAGATGGACTGGACGCCCGAGTGGTCCCGGCGCGGGCGCGGCGTCGCGACCTACGCCGCCATCCGCGAACTCGGTCGGAAGGGTCTCGCCGACCTCGTGGAGCGGACCTGTCGCCACGCGCACGCGCTCGCGACGGGCATCATCGCGCTACCGGGGGCCGAACTCGTCTGGGAGCCCCAGATCAACCAGGGGCTCGTCCGCTTCCTCTCCCCGCAGCCCGACGCGACGGACGAAGACCACGACCGATGGACGGACGCGGTGATCGCGGCGATCCTCGCGACCGGCGAGGCGTTCTTCGGCGGCACGACATGGCGGGGGAAGCGGTGTATGCGCATCTCGGTATGCAACTGGGCAACGGATGATGCGGACGTCGCGCGTGCGATCGCCGCCGTCCGCACGGCGATCCGCGCGTGCGAGGCCGGCGTAGAGCGGAGATCGCCATCGCTGGGCTGACCTCATTCCGGGGCGCATACGCATTCCGCGCGTGGTCGGCAGTCGGTGTTGCACGGGTGGGGCGGCGCCATGAAAAGGAGAAGTGATATGGAGCGCGAGACCGGGATGGAGCCTGCGGCGCAACCGCTCGGATTCAAGACGGAATGGTCGAAGCGGGAAGACCTGCCGGGCTTCTCGCCGCTGCCCGGCGTGCGGATGGCTGTCTACAGCGGCGGGCGCATGATGATGAACTTCTACACCATCCAACCCGGCGCCACGATCGGCTGGCACAGTCACCCGCACGAGCAGTGCGGCACCATACTGGAAGGCGAGATTCACTTGCGCGTCGGCACGCCGGACGCGGAACCCTGGGTGCTGCGGAAGGGCGATGTCTACGCAATCGCCCCCGACACGCCGCACAGCGGGACCGCCGGGCCGGATGGCGTCGTCGCCCTGGACATCTTCGCCCCGCCGCGCGAGGACTATCTGACGCACGCGCAGGCGGGGCGGGACGGCGCCGAGGGGACGTACCTGAGCGCGAGCGGCGGGGAAGCGACGGCGCCGGGGGCATCGTCGCCCCGAAGGGGGATGTGAGGTGAACGACGCACCGGACAACGCAACGCTGCGCGCGGCATTCGCGCAACTCTCCACCGCGCTGATCGCGGACGCCTGCCTGCGCGTCGGCGCCGAGGTGCGGGCGCTCCCGCAGACGCTGCGGCCGCTCGCGTCGGCATCCCCCTTCGCGGGTCGCGCCCTTCCGATGCGTCACGCCGGGAGTGTCGACATCTTTTTAGAGGCTCTGACGGACGCGCAGCCCGGCGACGTCGCGGCGATCGACAACGGCGCGCTCACCGACGAGGCGTGCATCGGTGATCTCGTCGCGCTCGAAATGCGGGCGGCGGGCATCACGGGCGCGATCATCTGGGGATGCCACCGGGACACTGCGGAGCTCGCCGCGATCGGACTGCCGATCGTCAGCCTCGGCAGCTGCCCCGCCGGTCCACCGGGGGTGCGCGATCGCGCCGATGACGCACTACTCTGCGCCCGCTTTGGCGACGTTGCGGTGCGCCGGGACGATTTCCTCTTCGCCGACGACGATGGGGTCGTGGTCGTCGGCGGGGCGGTCGTGGGCATGGTGCTCGCTGCGGCCCGACGGATCGCTGACACGGAACGCGCGCAGGCGGCGGTACTGCACGCCGGGACGACGCTGCGCGCCCAGCTGGATTTCGCGTCGTATCTGGCGCGCCGGGCGGCGGATCCGTCATACACCTTCCGCGTCCACCTGCGCGGTATCGGCGGCGCGATCGAGGAGTGACCGCGCGCCGCTCTCAGGTCGCGGAACGCGAATGACCATGTCATCGACGGCAATGAGGAGGTTGCGATGGGGGACGAATCGTCGTTGCAGAAGTATCTCGACAAGCCGGTCACGCAGGTACGCCGGAGGGATCGCGCCTTCGCGGAGGCGGAGTGGATCGACCGCTTCCTCGCCACTGGCGCCATCGGCCATCTCGTGGTCGTCTGGGACGGGCAGCCGCTCATCCACAGCAGCCTCTTCTGGTACGACGGTGCGGGCATCTACTGGCACACCGCAGCGGTGGGGAAACTGGGGACCGTGCTCGATCGAGGCGAGCAGCGTGCCTGCTTCACCGTGGCCGAACTCGGTCGCATTCTCCCAGCCGCGACCCCCTTCGCCTTCAGCGCCGAGTACGCAAGCGTCGTCTGCTACGGTACGGCGCGCACCGTCCGGGATGGCGCGGAGAAGCCGTCGGTGGGGCTTGCGCCGGGGAAGGCGACGAAGAACAAGGTACGGCGCGCACCGTCCGGGATGGCGCGGAGAAGCGGCGCGTGGTGGAG
>JBPCMC010000408.1:0-9503 GCA_051002645.1 Thermomicrobiales bacterium | reverse complement strand
GTCCTCCCCTACCGGCGGCATCCGAATCGGGGCTCGCACAAGGGACTGAGGGGCCATACGTTTCGTCTCGTGGCATCAGATGACCTCCCGCGCGTTGCGAGATGACTTTATGAATAATCCAGGCTAGCTCGAGGACGGACTGGCGATCGCGCGATCCCTCAACGACCGGCTCGGCATCGCGCGGCTGTCCTTCCTGGCCCTCACGCTGCATTATCAGGGCGAGACGGTCGCGCCATTTGAACTCCTCCAGGAGGCGCTCGCGGTCTTGCGCGCGGTCGGCGAGAAGCCCGATGTGGCGAGCGCGCAAGCATTGCACGACCGCCCCCGGCTCTCGCAACTCCTGGAATGCCTCGCGGCCATCGCGGTACAGAATGAGCATCTCGCCTTTGACACGCCTCGAAGAATACCGTTGGCGAAATCAGAGCCCCCGCGAATCGACGAGGATGCGTCTCAAAGCCGGTCGGCCATCAAGGTGGGGAGATGGTGCCCCTACGGGTCCCTGCATCGTGCGCGAGCGGCCGGCTTTGAGACGCATCTAATCGACGACGCGACATTGTGCGACGACGGGACGTCATCACACAATGCCGCGTAGACGGGAGGGGCGGCGACTGATTGGCCGCTCGCATATGCCATGCGATGCATCGCCGCTGCGATCGAGCGCGGTCACCGCGTACCGTCGCGATGACCGCGCCGCCCGATGCCGCTTAGCCCCAGGCGCCCGCTACCTGCTTGGTAGTAGCATTGAGGCGGTTGAAGAGGTTGGTCGTGGCGATCATCAGGACGATGGCCGCGAGCCCCTGCTCGTCGTAGTGCCGGGTGGCCTCGTCCCAGATTGCGTCCGGCACCGGGTCCGCCCGGTCGGCGAGACGCGTGGCAGCCTCGGCGAGCGCGAGGGCGGCACGTTCGGCGTCGGTGAAGTACGGTGTCTCCCGCCAGGCCGCTACCGCGAAGAGGCGCTCGTCGGTTTCGCCTGCCTTCTTGGCGCTGCGTGCACCCAAGTCAACGCAGCCGCTACAGCCATTGATCTGGCTCGCGCGCAGGTGGACGAGCTCGAGTGTCGCCGATGGCACGCCGCCCTTTCGTGTGGCCTTGATCAGAGACTGGATGGCAGCCATGGCGTCAGGGAGGATCATCGCCGGGTTGCTCATTCGTGCTTGCATTGTCTTCTCCTTGTCACATCGGCTGGACTTCAGCCGTCACTACTATGACGGATCGCGACGGACAAATGTGACCGATGAACGAATACCGTCACGGCGATGACGGAACGCAATAAGGGAATGTGACCAATGGACGAACACGACGGGCTGGCGGAGCAATTCGAGTCACACCGCGCCCATCTGCGGGTGGTCGCCTACCGAATGCTCGGCTCGCTGAGCGAGGCGGACGATGCCGTCCAGGAGTCCTGGCTCCGCCTCAGCCGCGCCGACACCGGCGGCGTCGCCAACCTCGGCGGATGGCTGACGACGGTCGTCGCGCGGGTCTGCCTCGATATGCTGCGCACCCGCGCGTCACGGCGCGAGGAGCCGCTGGGCGTACATCCCGACCCGATCGTGAGTCGTGTGGAGGGGATCGATCCCGAGCACGAGGCGCTCATGGCCGATGCGGTCGGGCTCGCGCTACTCGTCGTCCTCAACATGCTCGCTCCCGCCGAGCGGCTCGCCCTCGTGCTGCACGACATGTTCGCCGTGCCCTTCGACGAGATCGCGCCCATCGTGGGGCGCTCCCCGACCGCAGCACGGCAGCTCGCGAGCCGGGCACGTCGCCGGGTGCGAGGAGCGACCACAGTTCCCGATGCCGATCTCACCCGCCAGCGAACAGTGGTCGACGCCTTCCTCGCTGCGTCGCGCGCCGGCGACTTCGACGCGCTGCTCGCCGTGCTCGCCCCGGACGTCGTGGTCCGCGCCGACCGGAGCATCTTGCCTGCGGGCGTACCGTCGGAGGTGCGTGGTGCGGCGGCGGTGGCCGCGCAGTACGCGGGGCGGGCGCAGTTGGCACGACCGGCGCTCGTCAATGGCGCGGTGGGCATTATCGTGGCGCCGGGTGGGCGGCTGATGATGGTGCTGGTCGTGACCTTCGCGCGCGGGAAGATCGCGGCAATCGAAGTGATCGCCGACGCCGATCGCCTGCGTCAGATCGACCTGGGGGCTCTCGACGACTGACGACCCCGCCAATGATTCGGTTCCGGCGCCTGCTCCTTCTTCTGCAGGAAGTCCAGCACTGCCGCGACCGCGTTCGCCGTGCAACTGTTGGCGTGCCCCTGGTGGTAGATCGGGGGAAAATCATGACGGAGGTCCATACGCGGAGGGAGCGCAGCGAGGATCTCCGGCGGGGCGTCGTAGGAATGATCGTTCGGGTCGTCCTCGTCGGGCATCCAGCCATGTTGGACTGTCAGGGACACGCGCGCGCTCCTTCCTCGCCAGGGGCGAGTGTCACGTCATGATCGGCACGCACGCGCGAGCCGAGGGCCGAACGCATTGGCCAGGATGACGTACGGCGATGCACTATGCCGGAAGCGGGGTCGATGCAATACCACCCAGACGATAGCGGGCATGATCGACTTTTGGACGCGTCTTTTGCCCGGTGCGCGTGGCGGAAGTGGGCAAAGGGCCGTACTATGGGGGCGAAAGCGAGTGTTCGCGCGGTCGATTGGCGACAGAAGGTGGCAACGTGGGCGAGAAAGAAGCACATTTCGACCGAAAGACGCCTTTCCGCATGGTGGCGGCGCGGGTGCTGACCGAACGGCTCGATGCGCTGATGGAGCACGAGGCGGGCACGCGCGTGGGGACGGACCCGGAGGAGCTGCACGATATGCGCGTGGCGTCGCGGCGGCTGCGGGCGGCGCTGGAGGCGTTTGGCGTCTGCTATCGCGGCAAGCGCTTCCAGCGGATTGCCAGGCAGACGAAAGAACTGACCGACGCCCTCGGCGGCGTGCGGGACAGCGATGTGCTGCTCGCGCGGATGGCGGCCTACGCCGAGAGCGTGCCGCCGGATGAACAGCCCGCCATCGCCGCGTTCATTCGCCGCATCGAGACGGAGCGGAATGCACACCGGACGGCGATGTTGCGCGCCCTCGATAACATCGCCGCATCCGGCTACGCGAAGCGGTTCCGGGTCGTCGCCGCCCATCCGCATGTATAGGAGTAATTGATGGCTCGCGCCCGCACCGTTCATGGCCTGAAGCCGAGAGGGGCCGTCCGCGTCAACGCGCGGAAGATCATCGCCGTCCGCACCGACGAGTTCTTCGCCCTCGCCCCCTTCCTCACCGATCCAACCAACGTCGCGCAGTTACACGACATGCGCATCGCCGCCAAACGGCTCCGCTACGCATTGGAACTCTTCGTGGGCGTGCTGGATGCGGACGCCGCCGCGTGCATCGATCTCATCAAGGAGTTTCAGGACGTCGTCGGGGACATCCACGACCACGATGTACATGTGGACATCCTGCGCGACCATCTGGCAGCGATTAGCGCCGACCGTGCCCGTGCCCTCGCCAGCCTTGCCGTAGAGACGGATGGGGAAATCGCACCATTCAAGGAGCGTTGCCGCGCCTTCGTCACGGACGACGGCTGGGTGGTGGAGCAGACCGCCATCGCCGCCGCCATCGCCCGCACGATGACGGAGCGGCGGCAGCGGCACACCGACCTCGTCGCCGAGTGGACCGCGTGGGAGGCGGCGGGCCTCCGCGCGCGCCTGGAAGCCCTCGGCGCGGCCTGACGTCGTTCGCCGCCCGCTCTCTCGCTATTCTGTGCCCTGGCATTCATGTTGCCATTACATTGCCATAACCGACGCGGGAAAGGAGGCTCTCCGGGATGAATGTGCGCGCGCTGCCGCATCAGCAAGATCATACGGATGGCCCAAAGCAGGGCACGGCACCGAAACCGCCGGAGAATGGCAAGAACGCGCCGGACGACCTGAGCGACATGCTGGAGGAGACACGTATCCTCTTGCCGGGCACGCAGATCTTCGCGGGCTTCCTCATCACCCTGCCCTTTCAGAGCCGTTTCGAGAAATTGACCACGACGCAACGCAACCTCTATCTCGTCATCTTCGTCGCTGTTCTTCTCTCGCTCGTCTGCTTCATCATGCCGGCGGCGTACCATCGCGTCGCGCGGCCGGTCCATCGCAAGCAGGGGTTCAAGGTGCTCGCCACACGGGTGGTGATTGTCGGGCTCGTCCCGTTCTCGATCAGCACGCTGCTCTCGACCTACCTCATCATGGATGTCGTGGTCGGCCCGCGCGTCGGGGTGATCGCCGCGTGCATCATCGGCGTCCCGCTCATACTACTCTGGTGGCTCTTCCCACTCTTCCGCGTCCACGACAGGGTCGCGACGCCGGAAGTGGACGGCTAACAGCCGGTCATAAAACCGCCAAGACGCCCAGGACGCCAAGGACGCCAAGAGGGAGGAAATCTTTTTCTTCTCCGCATTTCTTGGCGTCCTTGGCGTCTTGGCGGTTCACTCTCTGCTCCAATCCTCTGCCTCTCCACACACTCTGACTGCATCGAGTACACTGCATCCGTGGCACGTACTCAGTACTCAGCACTCAGCACTCAGCACTTCGTCAGGGAGGGCGGCGGTGAAGATCAGTTACGCACCGAGGCGGGCGGCGTTCTATCCGTACGAGGGCGGCACGGGGTGGGAGGCGCCGCCGAAAGAGGTGCGTGCCGCCTATCTCGCGAAGGTGCGCGCGCTCGGCTTCGCGGGGATTGAGATCGGTCTCGGCCAGGGCGTCGGAACGAGCGAGGCGGAGATTCGCGCCCTGCGGGACGACCTCGCCGCGGCGGGTGTGCCCTGCGCGGCGGTGCGCGGCGGCGGCGGCTTTGCAGTCCCGAGCGCGGCGACGCAGAACCGGCAGCGCGTTCACGACGCGATCCGCATGGCGGCGTGGATCGGCTCGAACCTCGTCAACATGACCGTCCTCACGCCGCCCACCCAGCCGCACGGCCTCGGCGTGATCGGCACGGGCGAGCGCATCTCGCAGGGGGCCAGCCGCACGGCGACCGAGGCGGATTTCACAATCACCGCGACCTATCTGCGCGAGGCCGCCGCGCTCGCCGCCGACCTCGGCGTGGAGATTGCGATCGAGATGCATCAGCGCTCCATCGCGGATAATGCGTGGAGTTGCCTGCATCTTCTGGAGTTGGTGGACCGGCCGAATGTCGGCGTCAACCCGGACCTCGGCAACCTCTACTGGACGTACGAGGAGCCCGAGGAGCGCCTGGAGGCGTGCATCGTCGCCCTCGCCCCGAAGGCGAAATACTGGCACTGCAAATCGCTCCAGCGCACACATATCCCGCAGTTGGAGCGCGCCTACTTCCGGCGCGTGCCGCTCCCGGAGGGGGAGATCGATTACCGTTTCGCGATCACCGCGATGGCGCGGGCGGGCTACGACGGCTACCTCGCCATCGAGGGCGTGCCGCTCGGCGATCAGTTGTACAACGACGGCCGCAGCCTCGCCTATTGCCAGCAGGTTCTGCGCGAACTCGACGAGCAGCCGCAGTAGCAGGGAGGACGTATCATGTCGTCCCCACTGCCGGAGGTCGATGCACTCTTCGCGGAATGGGACAAGCCGGATGCGCCGGGGTGCGCGCTCGGCATCGTGCGGGACAGCGCGCTCGTCTATGCGCGCGGCTATGGGATGGCGAACCTCGACTACGGCATCCCGATCACACCCGCCTCGGTCTTTCATGTCGCCTCGCTCTCCAAGCAATTCACGGCGATGTGCATCCTCGCGCTCGCCGCCGGGGGGAAACTGACACTCGATGACGACATCCGCCGCTACCTGCCGGAAATACCGGACTACGGCCAGACGATCACCATCCGTCACCTCATCCTGCACACGAGCGGCCTGCGGGACCAGTGGGAATTGCTCCGTCTCGCGGGCTGGCGCGAGGACGACCTGATTACGAATGGCGACGTGCTCGCCGTCGCGTCGCGCCAGCGGGAGTTGAACTTCGCCCCCGGCGCGCAGTGGCTCTATAGCAATACCGGCTACACACTGATGGCGCTGATCGTCGAGCGACTGTCGGGCCAGAGCCTGCGCGCCTTCGCGGACGCGACGATCTTCCAGCCACTGATGATGGCGCACACCCACTTCCACGACGACCATACGATGATCGTGCCAAGCCGCGCCTACGGTTATCAGCCGCGCGATACGGGCGGCCTGCGGATCAGCATCCCCGTCTTCGATACCGTCGGGGCGACGAGTCTCTTCACGACCGTCGAAGACCTCGCTCGCTGGGCGCGCAACTGGGAGGAGCGCCGTGTCGGTAGCGATCTGCTCGACCAAATGGTCGTGCCGGGCGTGCTCAATAGCGGCGAGCGACTGACCTACGGCATCGGCCTGATGATCGAGCCGTACCGGAGTCTGCTGACGATTGGGCACGGCGGCGCGGACGCGGGCTATCGCGCGCACTTCCTCCGCTTCCCGGAGCAAGGTTGCGCGATCATTATCCTCGGCAACCTCAGCACGCTGGCGCCCGGCCTCCTCGCGCGCCGGGTCGCGGATGTCGTGCTCGCGGAACACTTTACCCAGGAGCCGGAGCGGGCGTCGTCCGCCACGGATGCATATTTGCCGTCGGCAGCGAACCTGTCCCGCGCTGTGGGGCTGTACCGGCACGCGCCGACCGGGAAAATCTATCGCGTCTCGTGCGAGGGCGGGAAATTGACGGTCGATGACCGGCCGCCCGCCCATCTTGTACCCGTCGCGCCCGGTCGCTTCAAGACGGTCGATACCCCACTTGATATGACCTTGACGATAGCCGAGGATGGCACGCGGGCGCTGCGCGAGCGTGTGTCCGGCGGTGAGGTGATGGCCTTCGCATCGGTAGATGCTGCCGCACCGACAGCGGAGCAGTTGGCGTCGTATCCTGGTGTCTACCACAGCGACGAACTCGACGTTGCGTACACCATCGCCATGCGCGACGATGACCTCGTTCTGCGCCGCCGGAAGGTCCCGGACAGCCCACTCCGCCCGACGATCATCGACCAGTTCATCAACCAGGAGCGTCTGCAAATCGCCTTCGAGCGCGACGAGGACGGACAGGTCTCCGGCTTCACGATCTTTACCGGCCGCATCCGCAATCTCCGCTTCGCGCGGCAGCCTGAGTAAGGGAGATGAACCACCAAGACACCAAGAACACCAAGAACACCAAGAGAATGCGGGAAAATGTTTCTTCTTGATGCTCTTGGTGTCTTGGTGGTTCAATGATTCGGTAGTCAAGGAGGACTGGGATGGGAATGCGTGCATCGGAAAGCCCCTCGCCGTTGATGGATCGAGACCGGCTGCGGGCGGCGATTGACGCGGGGCCGTTCGACGCGGTGATTGTCTCGTCGCAGGAGAACACCTTTTACGCGACGGGCGCATTAATCCTCACGCAGCGGGAAATTCCCTTGCGCCTCGCGCTGACGCTCTGGCCGCGCGGCGGGGAACCGGCCTTCATCGTCTGCGGCATCGAGGAATCGCTCGTGCAGCGGCAATCGTGGATCGGCGATGTGCGCCCGTACATCGAGTTCGCGGAAAGCCCGGTGGCGATGATCGCCGACGCTGTGCGGCAGCGGGGAGTGGAGCGCGGACATATCGGCGTGGAGATGGATCACCTGATGGCGCGCTATTGGGACGAACTGCGCGCCGCCTTGCCGCAGGCGACCTTCGGCGATGCCGGGCCGCTACTCGCCGCCGTACGCGTCGTCAAGACGCCGGGCGAGGTGGCGCGCTTGCAGACCGCCGCCCGCGCACTTGAACGCGCCATTTCCCACGCCTATACCACCGCCCGACCCGGCTGTACCGAGAAGTGGCTGGCGGACACGATGGCGACCGCCCTGCTCGCCGAGGGAGCGGACGAGGTGAAGGCGCTTGTCCTCTCCAGCGGTCCGCGCTCCGTGCAATCGCACGCGACGCCGGACGGCACGACGCCGATTCCGCCCGGCGCGACGATCCGCGTCGATTTCGTCGGCGTCTTCGGCGGCTACCTGGCCGATCTCGCGCGGATGGCCTGTATCGGGGAGCCGGACGCCACGCAGCGCGGCTACTACGACGCCCTGCGGGAGATCGAGTGGGCGATGATCGATGCCTGTCGCCCCGGTGCGACCGCCGCCGATGTCTACGCCGTCGGTAAGGCGGGGTACGCGCGGGCGCTCGGTATCGACACACGCAAGCCGCACTTCGGCCACAGCCTCGGCATCGGCCTGCACGAGGAACCGCTCATCCACCCCGCGAACCTGACGGTGTTGGAGCCCGGCATGGTCCTCTGCATCGAGCCGTCGCATGTGGACCCGGCCATCGGCGGCTTTCACATCGAGGACACCATCGTCGTCACCGATGGCGCGCCCCGCCTCCTCTCCGACGCCGTCCCGACGGAGCGAATGGTGGTTATTACGTAACACTCGTTCACGATAGCTGTGGCCTCTTCGTAGGGGCGATGCTTGAATCGCCCTCCCCGGAGCATCCGCATCGCTGCCGGAACATCCTGCCGCCGCGAGAGGGCGATTCAAGCATCGCCCCTACGAAACAATGAAAGCGCTCGCTGTGACGACATGACTACCGTGAAAAAGCATAGTAATCTCATTACCCGCTCCCTAGTGGAACAACGACGAATCAGGAACTCTTGCCGTCTCCGGATTCGGTCAGTTCAATGAGGTCGTACGAAGATCGCCTTACCCCAATACTATGTCTCGCTAGAAGATCAACTAATTCCTTGCCGTTCATTAGCTGTATCGGGGTCTTGTCACTCTGTTTGGCTTCTTCCTTCGCACCTTTACTGAAATCACTTGTTGTAATGATGCGACCGCGCTCATGCGGCCGTAAGCTTCCTCGTAGATGTTGAACAGTGGGCGCGCCAACGTTCTCTTTCCAGCGCTTTACTTGGATTGCCACATGTGTTTGGAACCCGTCCTCAGTGACGAACACTCCCCGAATGTCAATACCTTTATCACCGCTCGGCTTCGTTACTTCTACGTCCTTGTACCCTAGGCATTTCAGCAACCCACCAATAAAGTGTTCGAAATCGTCCGGCTTCATTACCTGAAGATGTGCGAGGAGGGCTTTCCTCGCTGCAGCATTATGTTGCTCAATTTGTGCGCGAATACTGCTTGCCGATGAACTATTCCCGTTTACCTCAGATGGTGGCGGACGTTTCGGCCTGCGGCTAGGGACGTATTCTGCGGGAAATGGAGTGCATCCTGTTCCTGCCCATTTCAATAAGCCGACAAGTCCCTTGCTTTTCACAAATCGTGGTGACTCACCGCGTGAACCCTTCCCCGCAATCTCGTCGCCGATTCGCGCATTCATCGTATCTTCGGGGCTCTTCCCCTTGGTGGTAATCCAACCGAGTTCCAGCGCCTTCTCCGTTATATGTCGATAATGCATCGGTTGTTGTTTTCCAAAGTCTTCTAATATTTGCTCGGCAGCGTCCGCGAATGACAACGTTGCCTTCGCGCTAGTCCTCGACCACAGGGGTTGTGACGGGATAGAGGCGTGCCAGTTTCGTGCGCGCCTCGCTTACC
>JBPCMC010000407.1:0-12866 GCA_051002645.1 Thermomicrobiales bacterium | reverse complement strand
AACGCCGGAAAGGACGGCTGCCGATGGATAACGCCTACAATATCTCCAGCGCCAAGATCATCAACGCGCTCGCGGAAGCCGAGGTGATGAGCATCTTCTTCCCGCGCGTTGGCAAAGCATTGATCGTTGACACCCGCCACGACGCCGACCACGGCCCGGTGATGCTGATCGATGAGATGGTCAGCTCAGCAGAGGAGCGCTTGCAATCGGTGCGGCGGCTGCGCCCGGAGTTCACGGAGATCGCGCAGTTGACGCTCGCGCCGTGGCTCGGCTCGACGCGCTCCTTCGCGGATCAAGGAATACTGGAAGCAATCGTCGCCCGCTTCCACGCGATGGGCTATCACGACGCTGCGGACGAGGCGATGACCATCTTCCATCGGCTGCGGCGTCACGAAACGCATGTGATGCTCGACCTCATCGGCGGCGATGCGCAGACGACCCGGACGATGTGGGCGCGCAAATCGTAACCGTAGGATTCAGAACCACCAAGAACACCAAGAACACCAAGAACACCAAGGGGAATATTTTTCTTGCATCCTCTTGGCGTTCTTGGCGCCTTGGCGGTTCATCCCCTTCATTGTGTATTGCAAAACTACAGAAGTGTCCGTACAATGCTCTTTGTCAGGGCAATAGTTACACCGGCCCGAAAACGCAGCCCCATTATGCGTGCGGAGCCGCTATACTGCCTGATAAGAGGGAAGAAGCAGCTTGTGGGGACGCTGTTCATCGTGGCAACGCCGATTGGCAACCGCGAAGATATTACATTGAGAGCCTTGCGCGTCTTGCGGGAGGTGGCGGTGGTGGCCGCTGAGGATACCCGACATACGGGGCAACTGCTCGCGCATTACGGGATCGCCGCGCGCTACCTCTCGCTGCACGAGCATAACGAGCGCGAGCGCGTCGCCGACATCCTCGCGCGCCTCGATGCGGGCGACGATGTGGCGCTCGTCTCCGACGCCGGGACGCCATTGATCGCCGATCCCGGCGCGCGGATCGTCGATGCCGCGCGCGCGGCGGGGCATCCGGTGGTGCCGATTCCTGGCCCGTCGGCACTGCTGGCGGCGGCGGTCTCCTCGGGCCTCGTGCCGGGATCATTTACCTTTGTTGGCTTCCTGCCAGCGAAGCGGGGAGCGCGGCGGAGCGCGCTGGAATCGTTGCGGTCGCTGGCGCAGCCGTTTATCTGCTACGAAGCGCCGCATCGCCTCGCCGCGATGCTCGCGGATGCCTACGACGTGCTCGGCGACCGCCCGTGTGCGCTCTGCCGGGAGTTGACGAAAATCCACGAAGAGATTGATGTTTCGACGATTGGGGCGGCGCTGGAGACGCTGAAGACGAAACCCGCACGCGGCGAGTATGTGGTGATTATTGCGGCAGCGCCCGCCGCCGCGCCACAGGTCGTCGATGACGACACGATGGCCGCGCTATTACAGGGGTTGTTGGCATCAGGGTTATCGCCGGCTGCGGCGGCGAAGGAGGCTGCGGCGGCGACCGGGTTCGACCGGTCCGTGTGCCATAAACCCGCGGTGGCCGCGAAGCAGGCAACCGCAGGGTGACCGCAGGCCGAAGGATGCCTGCCGCGACGAGGGAAGGGCGGATCGGGAAGAGGGACGCGCGGTGTCTATGGGCCGTTCGGCGATGCCAGGTGCTACGGGAGAGGTGGCGGCTGGAGGGAGTTGCCAAGTATGAGTAATTTCGAGTCGTTCGCGCCACGTTATCCGCTGCTGGCGCTCAAGAATATTGTCGTTTTCCCGCAGAGCACGACGAAAATCCACGTCGGTCGCCCGCGCTCGCTCGACGCGATCGAGGAGGCGATGGAGCGCGATCACTATCTCGTCGCCTCCGCGTTGCGCGATCCGAATGTCGATGAACCGACGCCGAGCGATGTCTACGATGTCGGCACGCTCTGCCGGATCAAGGAGTCCGACCGCGAGCAGGGGGGCACGATCCAGGTGTCGCTCGAAGGGCTCTGCCGCGTCCGCATCACCGGCACGGAGGCGACCAAGCCATGCTACTTCGTCGGCGTCGAGGAGATGTACGAGCAGGCGGGGTTCGAGCAGGAGAACCGCGCGTGGGCGCGGCAAATCCGCGAACTGCTGGGCAAGTACGCCAAATTGCGCGGCAACACCGCCAACGAACTGGTTGATGCCGCGAATACGGCGGCCGATGTCGGCCATCTCGGTGATGTGCTCGCCGTGCTCGTCACGGAGGCGAAGGACCGGCAGGCGCTCCTCGAGGAGCCGAACAAACTGAAGCGGTTGGAAAAACTGGCAGTCGTCCTCTCCGGCGAACTGGAAGTGGTCGATCTCGAACAGAAAATCAAGGACCGCGTGCGGGAACAGATCGACAAGAATCAGCGCGAATACTATCTGCGCGAGCAATTGAAAGCGATTCACGACGAACTTGGTGAGACGACGCAAAACGACATCGAAATGCTGCGCCAGAAGATTACCGAGCACGGCCTCCCCGCCGAGATCGACGAGCGGATGCGGCGCGAGCTGGCACGCCTCGAACGGATGCCCGGTGTCTCTGCCGAGGCGACGGTCGTGCGCACCTATCTCGACTGGGTGCTCAGCCTGCCGTGGACCGAGCGCACGACGGATCGCCTCGACTTGCAACTTGCCCAGCAGGTGCTCGACGAGGATCACGACAGCCTCGATCACGTCAAAGAGCGCATCCTCGACTTCCTCGCCGTGCGCAAGCTGGTCGCGGAGCGCGGCGTGGCGCGGCACATGCCGACGATCCTCTGCCTCGTCGGGCCGCCCGGCGTCGGCAAGACCTCACTGGGGCGCTCCGTCGCCCGCGCGATGGACCGGACGTTCGTGCGCGTCTCGCTCGGCGGCGTGCGCGACGAAGCGGATATTCGCGGCCACCGGCGCACTTACATCGGCGCCTTCCCCGGCCGGATCATCCACGCCATCAAGCAGGCGGGGACGATGAACCCGGTGATCTTGCTCGATGAGATCGACAAGATGAGCGCCGACTTCCGGGGCGACCCGGCGGCGGCGATGCTGGAAGTGCTCGACCCGGAGCAGAATCACGCCTTCGTCGATCACTACCTCGATCTGCCCTACGACCTCTCGGATGTCATGTTCATCACGACGGGCAACTACCTCGGCAATATCCCCCGGCCGCTGCGGGACCGCATGGAGATCATCGAAATCGGCGGCTACACCGAGGAAGAGAAGATCGAAATCTGCCGCCGCCATCTGCTGCCGAAGCAGGCGGAAAGCCACGGCCTCGACGCCGGATTCATCGATCTGCCGCCCGCCGTGACGCGCCTGATCGTCCGCCATTACACGCGCGAGGCGGGCGTGCGCTCGCTGGAGCGGCAGGTCGGCAGCCTCTGCCGGAAGGCGGCGCGCATCGCCGTCAGCACCAACGGCAAGCGGCCAAAGAAGCTGAAAATCACGCAGGCGAAGTTGGAGGAGTTCCTCGGCCCGCCGCGCTACGGCACCGACCACGACTTGCGCGAGAACCAGATCGGCGTCGCCATCGGCCTCTGCGTCTCAGAAGTTGCGGGCGGAGACATCCTGCCCGTGGAAGTCGCCACCATGCCGGGCCACGGCAACATGACGATCACGGGCCGGGCGGGCGATGTGATGCAGGAGTCCGCCCGCGCCGCGCAATCGTACGCACGCTCGCGCTCCGCTGCATTGAAGATCGATGCGGAATTCCAGCGCCTCACGGACATCCACATCCATCTGCCCGAGGGCGCGACGCCGAAGGACGGCCCCTCCGCCGGGGTGACGATGGTGACGGCGCTCGTTTCGGCGCTCACCAAGCGCCCGGTACGGCACGATGTGGCGATGACGGGCGAGATCACGCTGCGTGGCCGGATCATGGCAATCGGCGGGTTGAAGGAAAAGGTGCTCGCCGCGCACCGCATGGGTATCCGCACCGTGATCGCGCCGAGCGAGAACCGTACCGATGCGGTGAAGATTCCCAAGGATATTCTGCGCGACATGAACATGGTCTGGGTGAGTCATATGGACGAGGTGATCGCGGCGGCGCTCGTCTTCGATACGCCGCCCGCGCTGCCGGAAGCCGATCTGACCATCTCTCCGCCGCCCGAGGACGAGGTGATCCCGCCCGAGCCGCCACGCATCGAGATCACCAAGGATATCGCCATCCTCAGCGAAGAGCCGCAGTAAGCGAGATTTGCTGTGGAGCGGGGGCATCCCGCTCCTCATTGCCCCCAGGCGACCGCGAGGATGCTGTTGACCACGAACAGCGCCGCCAGCACCCACGCGAGGGTAGGACGCCCTGCGGCGTACAGGGCGGCGGTCGCCGCGCCGAAGAGCACGATCATCGCGAGCACGAGCCATGGGTTGTGCAATCGCAGCGACGACGTGGGCGCGAGGAAAGCGCCCCAGAGCGCGATCACGACTGCGGGCCCACCGATGCCCAGCGCGATCCTGGCGATCCATCCCGACCCGGTGCGGAACCCCCAGTATCCGAGTGCCGCGAGGAGGCAGAGTTCGAGGAAGAAGGCGAGTGCGAGGTTGATGGACTTGATGATCGTGAACATGGAACCACCTCCGTGTATCGGGTTTGGCATCCAACGCATGTCCGGTCGCATGGCCTTCCGACAGGCAGGTCATGGACCCTCGAATATGGGGCGCTGTCAGTTCGTCGGCTGACGAGTTTCCTGTTGGTGCAGGCCGGCGATGAATATGTGCAGCAGCCGCCGGAAGCTTTCGTCGAGGTTCAGCGGCAATCCGAATCCCCCGCCCATCTCCAGGGAGACGAAGCCGTGCAGGAAGCTCCTCAGCACGCGTACCGTATGCACCGCGTCGTCGCCTTCGAGCCCGTACGCCGCGAGGACGGCGACGATAGTCGCGACCACTTCATCTGCGGCCGCGTGCAGTTCGCTGTCGTCCGGTTCCGGCGCCCGTTGTGTGGCGGCATAGAGGCCGGGGTGCGCGTGCGCGAAGGCGCGGTAGGCGTCCGCGAAAGCTTTGATCGCCGCGTCGCCCGCCTTGCCGATGGCCGCGCGCGACAGCCGGACGTTCAGTTCCCGGACACCCAGGAGCGCCAGGTCGCGCCGCAGCCCGTCGAGCCCGGCGATATGGTTGTAGAGCGATGGCGTGCGGATGCCGAGGTGCGCCGCCAGGTCTCCGAGCGTTGGCACGTCGATGCCGTTCGCGTCGGCGAGGTCAGCCGCCGCCCGCACCACTGCCGCCGAATCCAGCCCGGCCCTAGCGGGCATGTGCCACTCCTCGCTGCACATTCCGCTCGGCGACCGCGATTGCTGCGTCCATCGCGGCGAGTGGGTCGGTACGCACCGGGCCGTGGCCGACCGCGAGACGCGCCGGGTTGAGGTACCGCAGGTTGCGTGCGGTGTCCAGCGCAGTCGGCGTGTGCCAGGTCGCCATCGCGATGAAGGGGAAGAGGGGGCGCACGACGCCGGCCACGGCGATGCCGCCCCGAATTTGGAAAGCATCGCCGGCGATCAGCGTGCCATCCCGCGTATCGAGGAAGGCGACCTGCCCCGGCGTATGCCCCGGCGCGGCAACGACTTCGAGGGAGCCGACGCGATCCCCCGCCTGCAAGAGGCGCGTCGGCTGCGTCTCGCGCTTCACGAACTGGCCGCGCAGCTTCGTCTGCGGCTCGTCGGGATCGCGGGACATGTCACCGGCGAAAGGTCGGGCGTCCCGTGCCGAGATCGACACCTCGGCATCGGGGAACGCCGTATGCACGACATCGAGCCCGCCGACATGGTCGCCGTGGGCATGGGTCAGGGAGATCCGCACGATCGGCAGGCCAACTGCGCGCGCTGCGGCGAGTATCTTCGGGCCGGTGCTGGTGAGGCCGGTATCGATGAGCGTGAAGCCGTCTTCCTCGCGGACGAGATAGGTGTTAATCGGGAAGATGATTGGATGATCCGTCAGTTGAATGAGGTAGTCGCCATATGCCGTCGTCTTCATGTGAGCCTCCCTATTCTCGGGCGCCTCCCGCGACCATCGCGTCCACGCGCCCAAAACTAATCTGATTCGACTTTAAACTTATCTAATTAGTTTGTCAAGCGTGCGATGGCGATGTACCGCCGGGAGGAAATTCGATGCCCTTCCTTTGCGCGTCCTACATGGTAGGATGCGTGCATGATTGGAGGGCGCCCACATGGTCGATGATGTCCTGCTGCTTCCGCATGAAACGGCGCTGATCGGCGCGGGCGCGTACCAGTGGTACGCGGACGGCCGCCTACTGCCGATCACCGAGCGCTGGCGCATCCTGCGCGCGCTCACTGGTGCGTTACTGGAGACCGAGAGCGACGCGATGAATGTCGCGGAGTTCAATCACCGCTATCACGCGACACTCTCCGTCGATGACGCCGGGCGAGCGACGGCGCTGGCAATGAACGTTACGAAGGGCGCGGACACCATCGCCGTTTCAGCCAACCTCGAAGTCGACGCGGTCGTCGTGACGCGCGTCATGACGAGCAAGGCGGAGGGGGGCATCCAACGCACGCAGACGTTCCGCATGGAGCCGGGGTACACCATCGAGGCGCACCCGGTCATCTTCGACGGACTGCACATCGCGGCGCTCGACCGCGCCTCGCCGGGGCCGCATCGCCGCCCCGTCCTCTGGTTGGACTTACTGACGGCGGACCCGTCCGGCCTGATGGCCGCGCGGCCCACCGTCTACGTCATCAACCGGCGGTTGTCCGGCGCGCGCGAGACCTTCGCGATCACCCGCTGGGGTACGGATGTGGAGATGGCGGAGAGCCTGCTCACGGTCAAGTTCGTGCGCGGTTGGGTGATCCCGACGGAACTCCGCTTTACGATGGCGGGCATTCTCTACTCCGTCCGACTGAGCGACGAGCAATGGGAGGGGTGACGAATGGGTGACACGCCATTCTCTGCCTCTCGTATTGACCGCATCCTCGTCAATGGCCGGTTCATCACCGCCGACGCGAACTTCACCGTCGCAGAAGCCGTCGCGATCGCCGGGGATCGCATCGTCGCCGTCGGGCCCCGGCAGGCGGTCGAACGGCTCGCGTCGTCGGAGACGGTAATTGACGACCTCGGCGGCGCGACGGTGCTGCCCGGCCTGATCGACGCGCACACGCACATGCTCGCGACGGGCGCGCTCTTGCGCAACATCCAACTGTACGACTGCCGGTCGATTGACGACGTGCTCCGGCGCGTGCGAGAACGGGCGAAGATCACCCCGCCGGGCGCCTGGATCATCGGGCGGGGCTGGGACGAGTCGTTGCTGGCGGAACGCCGCTATCCGACGCGCTGGGAGCTGGACGATGCCGCGCCCGATCACCCGGTCGTCCTCAACCGCGTCTGGAACAAACTGGTCTGCAACTCCCGTGCATTAGCCATCGCGGGCATCGACAGCGCGACGCCGCAGCCGACCGGGGAGGCGTACGCGGGCGGATTCGATGTCGATGCGCGGGGTGAGCCGACCGGGCTCTTCCGCGACAATGCGAAGCAACTGATCCTGTCACGGGTGACGGCGGCGCCGCGCGCGGAGATGGTCGAGACGCTTGCCGGGGCATGTGCGGCGTACAACCGCGTCGGCATCACGGCCGCCGCCGATCCGGGCCTGACACCCGAGGAATTCGGCGTCTACGCGGCTTGCCGGGCGGCAGGCTCGCTCACCGTCCGGTCGCACCTGATGGTCGGCGCGTGGGGCTTCTTCCCGCCCGGTCGCGAGTACCACGCGATCATCGACGGTCTCGGTGTGGCAGCCGGCTTCGGGGACGCGATGGTGCGGTACGATGCCGTGAAATTCATGGTGGATGGCGGCATCGGCGACCGGACCGCCGCCGTCTCCTCCCCATACCTCGCGGGCGGCACGGGCACGATGATCGTCCCGGAAGAGCAACTGAGGCAAGAAATCCGCTGGTGCCACGACCGCGACTGGCCGGTCGAATGCCACACCTGCGGCGACCGTGCCCAAGCAGCCGTCGTGGAGGCGATCATCGCCGCCCAGGATGCCGCTCCGAAGCCGCACCTGCGTCATCGCCTCCACCACGCCTATATGCCCGATGCCGAGACGGTCGCGAAGATGGCGGCATACGGCATCCCGGCGGTCATCCAACCCGGCTTCCTTTACGGCCTCGGCGAGTCATTCATTGCCAGTCTCGGCATCGAGCGCGCACGCGGCATGGTGCCTGCCCGCCGCTACCTGGATGCGGGCGTGCCACTCGCCGGTTCATCGGATTCGTCCGTCGCGGAGTACAACCCGTTCATCGGCATCTGGGCGGCGATGGCACGCGAGACAGCGGCGGGCACCGTGCTCGATCAAACGGAAACGCTCTCCCGTGAAGAAGCGATCCGGCTCTACACGACCGGCGCGGCGCACGCGATCCGGGAGGAAGACAGTCAGGGTGCGCTAGCGGTCGGGATGCTCGCCGATTTCGTTGTGCTCGACCGCGATATTCTCGCCTGCCTCATTGACGAAATAAGAGGCATCACGCCCATTCGCACCATTCTGGGCGGTATGGATGTTTTCGCTCGCGGCATGTGAGCGCGCCATTCACTCAATGAACATTCATTTTGCTAGATGAATGACTGGAACACCGCCTCGGAAATCATCGTCCTCTCGCCAATCCCGCTGGGAATGACGGTTCCGTGCATCACGCGCGGGCTAGTGCGAGAGGAGAATGTCGATGCATAGCACGTCACGATTCGGTGGGTTCACACGCTTCTGGCGGGTCGGCATCGCGATGATGGTGGTCGCCGTGCTCGTCGTTGGTGGGTTAATCGCCGTTGGTACACGGGGCGGCTCGTCGAGCGTGGATAGCAACACACAATCAAAGGATACGAACGGGCCAGCCATCGTCTCAGCGACCGCCGCATCGTCTTCGTCGTATGCAGCCGCTGCGGCCACGACTGCTCCTATCGCGCCCGCACGAGCGGCCAATAGCGCGCCCGTCGCGGCGGGTAGTGTGGCAACGGGCGGGTCGGTGAACCGGGCGGCGACGAGTTCCAGTAGTTCGAGCGACGCGAGCATCCTCGGTGCGCCGCTGCCACCGCAGGCGATCGATCAGAAGATCATCCGCACGGCGACGATCCAGTTCACCGCGAAGGATGTCGTCGGGACGCAGAATTCGATTTGGAATCTCGCCACCGAATTAGGCGGCACGGTGCTGACCTCGAACACAACCGGCACGGACGACACCGTGCGCGCGGAGATCGCTATCCGCGTGCCGACCGAGCGCTATACGGACGCGATGGTCCGGCTGCGCGGCTACGCGGTGAAGGTCAATCAGGAACAAAGCAGCGCGCAGGATGTCACCGAGGATTACGTCGATCTTCAGGCCCGGCAGCGGAACCTCGAAGCGACCGTCGTGCAGTTCCAGGCGCTGCTGACGAAGGCGACGACGGTCGACGACACGCTGAAGGTGCAGACGCAATTGAACAACGCGCAGAGCGACCTCGAACGCATCAAGGGGAAACTGAACTACTACGACCAGCGCACGGCGTTCAGCACGATCTCGGCGACGATCCTGCCCGTACCGCCCGCGAAGGCGACGCCGGTCACGCCCGTATCCTCGTGGAGTCTCAGCCACTCGGTGCGGGAGGCGTGGAATCGCTCCGTCAACGGTCTGCAAACAGTCGCGGACGCGGTGATAACGGTCGGTATTGGCGGGTGGTGGCTGGAGATTCCCCTCGCGCTGGCGATCTTCTTCCTCATCCGCCGCCAACGGCGACAGCAGCCGATGTTGGCGCCCGCACCAGCCCCAATCGCCAGTGTAGAAAGCGGCAAGCAGGCTGGAGTGTAGCCGTCGATCCGAAGGAAACGCATGCCGGTTTCGTAGGGGCGGTGCTCGAACCGCCCTCCGTCGCGCGACCAAGATTCCGCTCGTCGGCCACGTCTCGGGCGGGAGAGGGCGGTTCGAGCACCGCCCCTACGAATCGTGTCACAGTTTGTGCAGCGAGGCAGCGGATGCCGGATTGCCGCCCGCGTTGCCGTCAGTCGGCGGCTGGGGCGCGCGCGTTGTCGGTCGTCGCCTTCTGGGCGGCGGCGCGTTCGGCTAGGTCGTGGGCGCTGGCGCGGGCGGCGGGGGTGATCGGCACGCCGTCGAGCATCGCCGCGAGTTCGTCGATGCGCTCCCCGTCGTCCAATCGCTCGACATCGGAGAGTGTCCGGCCGCGCACGTCGCGCTTGATGATGCGGAAATGGCCGTCCGCGAAGGCGGCAACCTGCGCGAGGTGGGTGATGCAGAGCACCTGATGATTGCGCGCCAGCCCGGAGAGCGTCTCGCCGACGACATGCCCGCTCCGACCGCCGATGCCGACATCGACCTCATCGAAGACGAGGGTCGGCGTCGTGTCCGCCGTGGCGAGGACGGATTTGAGCGCGAGCATCAGCCGCGCCGTCTCGCCGCCTGAGGCAATGCGCGCCAGCGGCTTCGGCGCTTCGCCGACATTCGGCGCGATGAGGAATTCGACGCGGTCGACGCCGCGCGCATCGAAGGCCAGCGTACGGGTCGCGCCGTCCTCGCCGGGGACGGGTGCGCCCTCCGGGTCTTCCTCCTGCGATTGGTAGACGGTGAATCGCGTGCGCCCCATCGCCAGATGGGTGATTTGCTGCTCGATCGCCTTCGCCAGCCGGTTCGCTGCTTTGTGGCGCGACTGCGACAGTTTGCTTGCTCGCTCGCCGATCTGCCGCAGCAGGCGCGATTCTTCTTCGCGCAGTTGGAGCAGACGCTCCTCGCTCCCTTCGATCATCGCCAACTCGCGGGATGCCTCATCGCCAAAGCGGAGCACTTCCTCGATTGTGCCGCCGTATTTCCGCTCCAGGTCGCGAATCAGCGCGAGCCGCTCCTCGACCTCGGCGAGGCGCGCGGGGTTGTCCTCAACGGTGTCGCGATAGGTTCGCACCGTGGCGGCGACGTCTTCGAGCAGGTAAACCATCTCGTCCACTTCGCTCTCGGCCTCAGCGAGCGCCGGATCGAGGCGCGCCAGTTCCCCGAGGTTCCGCGCGACATCGCGCAACCCCTCGACGACGCTGGTGCCGCGCGGCGGTGTGCCCTCGCGCAGCGTGCGATAGACGGTGTCCGCGATCACTTGCAGGCTGGCGGCATTGCCAAGGCGCTGCCGTTCGACGCGCAGCGCCTCTTCTTCGTCTGGTTCGAGATTCGCGCCGCCAATCTCGTCCACCTGGAAGCGGAGGAGATCGGTGCGGCGGGCAAGTTCGCGGTCGTCGCGCTCCAACTCCGCGCGTTGGGCGCGGATGCGGCGGACCTGACCAACGAGGCCGGCAAGTTCCGCCCGCCGGTCGAGCAATCCGGCGTACGCATCGAGGAATTCGAGGTGGGTGGCCGGTCGGAGCAGCGAGAGATGCGCGCTTTGGCCGTGGATGTCCACCAGTCGCTCGCCGATCCGACCGAGCAGGTTGACGGTCACGGTCTGGCCGTTGACGCGGGCGACGGAGCGGCCATTGGCGTGCAGGTCGCGCGAGAGGATCAGCGTCGCGTCGTCATGCTCGATGCCCGCTTCGTCCAGCAGCGCAGTGAGGGCGGCGTCCTCGCCCCGGTTGGAAAGATCAAAGACCGCCTCGACGCGCGCCCGCTCCTC
Source organism: Thermomicrobiales bacterium (assembly GCA_051002645.1). GTDB lineage: Bacteria > Chloroflexota > Chloroflexia > Thermomicrobiales > JALYUS01 > JALYUS01. The sequence continues at coordinate 1,329 of JBPCMC010000407.1, read as the reverse complement.
GCCCGAGCGGAGCATATCGGGCGACGTGCGACCGCCGATCACCGCGCCGAGCGCGTCGATGATGATCGACTTGCCCGCGCCAGTCTCGCCCGTTAGCGCGTTCATGCCCGGCTCGAAGGCGATGCGCAGCCGGTCGATGATCGCGATATTCTGTATGTTCAACTCAACCAGCATCGCAGTTCATCCAGATAATCGAAAACGTTGAACTACAGAGACACAGAGAGCACAGAGAACACAGAGGAGATGCGGAGAAAAGAGGATTCTTTTTCTTCTCGCCCCTCCTTCCCTCTCTGTGTTCTCTGTGTCTCTGCGGTTCAAGTGGTTTCTCCCGCTTCTTGACGCGAGAGGAAGGCGGTGAGGCAGTGGATACCGCCGCCCGCTTTGATCAGTTCGCTGACGTCGACTTCGATGCAGGTGACGCCGGAGTCTTCGTAGATCGCGCGCTGTCGCGCGGCGCCCGTCGGCATCAGGATGCGGTTCGGGGCGAGGGCGACGAAGTTGCCGGGCAGGCAGTCGTGCGTTTCCGGTTCGTCGAGCAGATGGAGGATGCGAACACCGCGCTCCTGCAGGACGCGGACGACATTCATCGGTGTGCGGCGGGGCCAGACGACAGCGAGGTCGGGCGCGGCGAAGTTCAACATGCCGTCGAGGTGCATCGCGCCGTAGGGGAGGGCGACGCGCTCGACGGTGACGCCGATGTTCTGGAGCGCCCACGTCACCTGATCGGCCCCGGCGCGGTTCGTGCGCAGGCCCTCGGCGACGAAGCAGAGGTCGGGTGCGGCCCACATCCCGTCCGCGCCCTCGAAGGTGCCCGTGCCATGCACGCTCATCAGGATCGGTACGCCGAGCACGCCGAGCGCCTCGGCGACGAAGCGCTCCTCGCCCGCGCGGACAGTGCTGGCAGGCCGGGCGAGGATGGCGCCCTCCGGCGACATCGTCATCAGGTCGCGGCAGAACATCTGGTTCGGCTTGTCGGGCCGGTAGCCCTCGACATAGTGGACGGCGATGCCGCCCGCGCGGTAGGCGGCGGCGAGGGCATCGTGCTGCGCGCGGGCGATATCGGGCCGGACATCCGCCCGCATCTGCGCGGCGTCGAAGTCGACGATTTCATCCAATTCGCGCCCCGGTCGGTGGAGTAGGACGGCGCGCAGGCGGCTGCACTCCGAGCCGGAGCCCCACTCGCCCCAGACGGAGGCCATTTCCTCCCGGCGCGATTGCGTGCGCGGCGACCACTTCTCGCCGCCGTATGCTCCCGTCAGTGACACGTTCTTCCTCCTATACGCCTGCACGTAATGTCCCGGTGGCGGCGGGCTTTAGCCTGCCGAACGC
>JBPCMC010000406.1:0-12567 GCA_051002645.1 Thermomicrobiales bacterium | reverse complement strand
AGACGGCGCCCGCCGCCGCGAACTGCTCCGCCAGCCCCTCGCGCATCGCCTGGATGTAGACATCCTGCGAGCCGGGGATGACGATGCAGCGCACGCCCTCGCTGATCTGGTTGGTGCCGAGGATTTTCGCGGCCAGCCGGAGGTCCGAGATGCGCCCGTTCGTGCAGGAGCCGATCACGACCTGATTGATCTTCGTCCCCGCCAACTGGCTGAGCGGGAAGACGTTCGAGGGCGAGTACGGCGCGGCGATCTGCGGCTCCATGTTCGAGACATCGAATTCGATGGTGCGCGCGTAGACTGCGCCCGCATCGGCCTCGACGGGCTCGTACGGCACGTCGGTACGGCCAACGAGGTACTCGCGCGTGATCTCATCGAAGGGGAGGATGCCGTTCTTGCCGCCCGCCTCGATGGTCATGTTCGTGATCGTCAGACGGCCCTCCATCGGCAGGTCGTGGATGGCGGAGCCGGTGAACTCGATCGCCATGTAGCGCGCGCCGTCGTCGCCGATCTCGCCGATCGTCCGCAGCACGAGGTCCTTGCCGCCGACATATTCCGGCAGCCGACCGTTGTAGACGACCTTGATCGTCTCCGGCACCTTCAGCCACGTCATGCCCGTCGCCATCGCCGCCGCGATGTCCGTCGAGCCCATGCCGGACGAGAAGCAGTTGAGCGCGCCGTAGGTGCAGGTATGCGAGTCCGCGCCGATAATCAGGTCGCCGGGTCGGCAGTAGCCGCGCTCCGGCAAGACGACGTGCTCGATGCCGCCGCGCCCGATCTCGAAGTAGACGCATCCTTCTTCCTTGGCGAAGGTGCGCATGATCTCACAGTTGCGCGCCGCGAAGAGGTCCTTCGCGGGGGCGAAGTGCGAGGGCACCATCACCACCTTCTTCGGGTCGAAGGTGTGCGCGAGGCCCGTCTTCTTGAACTCGCGGATGGCAATCGGCGCGGTCACGTCGTTCGCCATCACCAAGTCCACGCTCACATCGACCAGATCGCCCGCCTGCACGCTCGGCATCCCGGCGTGCCGCGCAATGATCTTCTCCGTCATCGTCATCGGCTTCGTCGCACTCATCACTACCTCCATACAATTCAAGAGATTGAACCACTGAGACACAGAGGACACAGAGAAACACAAAAGAAAGAAATAGATTCAATTTTCCTTCCCTCTTTTTCTTCCCCTCTCCCCTCTGTGCTCTCTGTGTCTCTGTGGTAAGAATCCGGTTAGACCAACGCCGCCTGGTGGGCGGTGCGGGTGGTGCGGGAGGCGCGGGCGATGGCGGCGATGTACGCCTCCGCGCTCCCGGCGAGAATGTTCGTGTTCAGGCCCTGGCCGCCGTAGACCTTGCCGTCCTCCCCGACGATACGGACACGAACGGTCGCCTGCGCGTCGATGCCGCTCGTCACTGCGTCCACGATATACGATTCGAGCTTGTACTGTGTGCCCGTCGCCTGGTCAATCGCGCCGAAAAGCGCCTCGACCGGGCCTTTCGCGGTGATCTCCGCGCGATGCTCGACGCCGTCAATGGCGATCGTCACGCTCGCGATGGCGCGGCCCATGCCCGTGTCGATATGCCAGTTCGCGAGTTTGTAGCCGTCCGGCGGCAGGGTCTTTTCGTTCTCGATCAGGGCGACGATGTCGTCCTCGCTGACGTGCTTCTTCTCGTCGCAGAGGGCGATGAAGCGCTGGTAGGTGCTCTCCGCCTGCTCGGGCGTCAGCGTGTAGCCGAGTTGTTCGAGCCGTCCCGTGAAGCCGTGCCGCCCGCTGTGCTTGGTCAGCACAATCGCGGAGCGCTCCCAGCCGACCGACTGCGGCGTCATGATCTCGTAGGTCTGCTGGTTCTTCAGAATACCGTCCTGATGGATGCCGGAGCCGTGCGCGAAGGAATTGGCGCCGACAATCGCCTTGTTCGGCTGCACGACGATGCTCGACGCATGGCTGACGATCCGGCTCGTACTGACGAGATGCTCGGTGCGGATATTCGTGTCGAGCCCGCCGAAGAAATCGCGGCGCGTCCGGAGCGCCATGACGATTTCTTCGAGCGCGGTGTTGCCCGCCCGCTCGCCGATGCCGTTGATCGTGCATTCGACTTGCCGCACGCCCGCCTCGATCGCCGCCAGCGCGTTCGCCGTCGCCATGCCGAGGTCGTTGTGGCAATGGGCGGACCAGATGACCTTGTCGCCCCCCGGCGTCTGCTCGATCAGATAGCGGAAGAGTTCTTTATGCTCCTCCGGCGTCGTGTAGCCGACGGTGTCCGGCACATTGATCGTCGTCGCCCCCGCACGGATCGCCATGCCGAACATGCGCACGAGGTATTCCTTCGGCGAGCGCGTCGCGTCCATCGCGGAGAACTCGACGTTGGCGGTGAAGCGCGCCGCCTGCCTGATCGCCGCCTCCGCCATCGCCATGATCTGATCCTGGTCCTTGCGGTATTGGTACTGGAGGTGGATCGGGCTGGCGCTGATGAAGGTGTGGATGCGCGGCTCCTCGGCGGAGCGTAGCGCCTCGACCGCCGCCTCGACATCCACCTTCACGGCGCGGGCGAGGCCGCAGACCGTCACGCCCTTAGCGCGCTCGGCGATCTGCCGCACCGCGTCGAGGTCGCCGGGGGAGGCGATCGGGAAGCCCGCCTCGATGATGTCCACGCCGAGGCGGACGAGCGCGTCCGCCACTTCCAGCTTCTCGTTGACGGTCATGCTCGCGCCCGGCGACTGCTCGCCATCGCGTAGCGTGGTATCGAAGATATAGACGCGTTTCCCGGCCTCGATAGCCGGGCGCTGTACGATAGACGGCTGGGACTCGTTTCCGCTGGTACTCATGGCTGGCATCCTTTCGCGCATTGGTAACGTAGGCTTTCAACCTACGGACTTTGACGTAGGCCCGTACCCGGGCCCCGTAAGGTCGCGGCGAAGGAGAACGCGCGCGTACGCTGCCGATACTGCCATTGTACTACGCCTCCATTCCACTCTACCGCCCGAATGCCACGAAAAAACCCGCCCCAACAAAAGGGACGGGCAGATGTTCCTGCTCGCGATACCACCCTCGTTGCCGCGCGTCACGCACGGCCACTCGATTGACGCGATAACGGGCGTACCCGGTGATGGCTGATTTACGAGAATTCGCCATCACGGCTCAGGGGCGAGGTTCCGCGCGTTCCGCCACCAGGCTTGCACCATCTCCCGGCTCGCTTCGGCGTGAGGTGCGCGTACTGCTCCCCGTCAATGCCGTCGCGTAGCCTAGCAGTCACCGCGCCGCATGTCAAATTTCTTTTCGCCGACAGCAGTGGGCAAGGCCAATCGGACCGTGACCTTGCCCCCGCGATACGCCGTCACGCGGTGATGGTGAGGGCGTAAAAGAACTCATTCGTATGGCCGCCGAGGAGCTGACAACGGTCGTATCGCTGACCGAGAGTTGCACGACGTACGCGCACGGATCGAGCGCGCTGATGTCCCACTCGGCAAGCAGACCGTCCGTTGTGATGTTCGGCGCTCCCACAGCCGAGCCCGCGTCCAACAGCGTTTGCCCTGTCGTGGGGTCGATGCCGACTACGCCGATTGGCCCAGGGCCGGCGGCGGTGATCGGCAGGAACGTGCTCAGGCCATCCTCCGAGAATGCAACGCTGTAGCCACCGAAGTTATCGTTCGGGGCGGTGGCTGCCCCCGCAGGCTGCGTCGGTGTGGGGAGGATCAGCGGATCGAGCGCGACACCTATGAGGCGCAATCGCGTGCCGTTGGCTTTCGAGATCGGCTTGCAGCCGCTGACATCCGTTTCCGCCCCGTCGCTACGCACCTGCAAAATCCTGTCGATCCACGCCACGGGAATGCGGTTATCCAGCCAGGTTTGCTGCGATTCGTGCGCCGTCGTGCCGTCACTGAAGCGGACGGTGAGCAGGAACGTGTGCCGTCCGTTGCGGCCGGGGATGTTGAACCGATTGGCCACACCAGCGCCGCCGACAGCGGAATCCCACGGCATTGCGGCTGTCTTGCCGCAGTCGAACGTGAAGGGGCCGATGGTGCAGGTGTCGTGAAAGATGCGAATCGTCAACTCGCCGAGGCGGGGGCGGGGCATTGTCGTGAAGACGGGATCGGTGGTGTAGTCAACGGTGATGAATGTTGTCCGCGCCGCCGGCGGCAGCGCGATGATCGCCGCCTCGGTCAGGAATCCCTCCGCGAATTCGAGCGTAAACCTGTCCACGCGCTTGTCGGCACAGCCGCCGCTGTCCGCGCTGCCGGTGATCGTGATTCCCCACCCGCAGCCTCCGGTAGCTGGCTGTTTTCATCCGCCGGGTTCGGGACTACCATGCCATTGACCGTGCCGATCTCGACATAATCGCGCTCGAGATCGAAGCCCTGAACGCGCGTCGTGCCGCCAACCTCGGCTCGCAATTGGATTTCGTAGTGCCCTTCCGTCAGCAGCGATGCGTTCAGATGGCCGAGCACGCCGTCCGCCACCGGACTGCCGACCGGCGTCGCGAAGAGACCCGCGCCGAGCGATGCATTCGTCTGATTGCTCGGGTAGATGATTTTCGCGTCGTTCTCGATGAACGCGCCGCTCGAACCGGCGCGATACCCGAGCTTGTACCCCGTGAAACTCCCACCGAATGCCTTGCCGCGAATCTCGACGAGGTATGCAGCGGCGCCGCTACCGGGCGGGAATTCGCTGAACGTGCCTTCCGTGCAGTCCTTTGGAGCGGTGAGCGCGGTCGTTGGTGGCACAACGAAACGACACGCCTGTTCCCGCAGTTTGCACAGTTGCGGGAAAAAGCGCCCGAGTAGCGCGCAGAGGATCGTGTATATCCAGCAGAGCAGCCACTGAATAAAGAACGCACAGCCACGACGTTGTTTGAGGTCGGCCTCGGACATCTCATGGGTGTTGGTCGAGCGGTTTGTTGCCATGAAACGAATCTCCCTTCATGCGACGGTCCGGAATCGTGACGGTACCCACTGCGGTCGGAGACAAACGCGCATCACCCCACTTCCCATGCGACACACTTCGGGCGCGTATTCGTAACAGTTCTCCACAAGAAGTATGACATGGGGGTCGAATATGGACATCCGTATGATTACCTATTTACCGCGCGGCTCACGCGACGCTTGCCCATGCGCTTGACGCGGTTTCGGTGCGGTGACTACACTGGCAGAGTCGTTTCGCCGATACCAGTGAAGGGAGCAGCCCGATGCCGATGTACGAGTACTTCTGCCCCGAGTGCAATGTACGCTTCGAGAAACTGGTGCGCCACGCGACGCCGGAGAACGCGGCGGGCGGCGTCGCCTGCCCGACCTGCGAGCAGACCGACACGCGGCGCGTCCTCTCCGTCTTCGCGGCGGTGACAACCAGCACGAAGGGCGTGCAGATGGACGGCTGTTGCGGCGGGAGCGGCGAGGGCTATTGCGCCTGCGGCATGAACCGGAACTAGTCTGTCTGACGGGTGGCGCGGGTTTCCGACCCGCGATTTTTCCGAGCGCGGGGGGCAGAGTGACTCCATGAAAATCACCGATATCAAGACCTTCCTCACGCACGACCCGGACCGGCCGGAGCGCAACTACACCTTCGTCAAGGTTTACACCGACGAAGGGCTGACCGGCCTCGGCGAGGCGGGCATCAACGGCAAGGAACTCGCCCTCGAAGGGCTGGTCAAGACCTACGCGCCCCTCCTGATCGGCATGGACCCGTCGCGCATCGAGCACATCTGGCAGACCCTCTGGCGCGGCCAGTTCTTCCGCGGCGGGCATGTCCACGCTGCCGCCGTCGCCGCCATCGACCTCGCGCTCTGGGACCTGTGTGGCAAGGTGCTCGGTGTCCCCGTCTACGATTTGCTCGGCGGCAGGACGCGCGACTACGCCCGCTGCTACTGCCACGTCCAGCGGCGCGGCGGCGAAGGGACGGCGGACCCGCGCCGCGCCGGGATCGACTCGATGGTGGCGTACGCGAAGCAACAGGTGGCGGACGGCTGGCAGTTCGTCCGCTTCGGCGTCGGCGAGGGCGGCACGCAGGAGCAGGACAGCATCTACGAGCAGTCTGCGGCGATGCGCTGGACGGTGGACGCCTTCACCGCCCTGCGCGAAGCGCTCGGGCCGGAGATCGAAATCTGCGTGGACTTCCACCAGCGCACGACACCAACCTACGCCATCCAGATCGCCCGTGCATTGGAGCCGCTGCGCCCCTTCTTCATCGAGGACCCGCTGCGCGCCGAGAATGCTGCTGAACTCCGCTACCTACGGCAGCACATCAGCGTGCCGATCGCGACGGGAGAGCAACTGGCGAGCAAATGGGAATGGCAGGCGCTGATCGAGGAAAGCCTGATGGACTACTGCCGGGTGGACCTCTGCATCTGCGGCGGACTGACGGAGGCGAAGAAGATCGCCGGCTGGTGCGAGACGCACTACATCGAGCAGGCGCCGCACAACCCGCTCGGCCCCGTCTCCACGGCGGCCTGCCTGCACTTCGACCTCTCCACGCCGCTCTTCGCGGTGCAGGAGCTGACGTGGCGCCCCGAGATCATCGCGGACATCGTCCAGACGGACATGCGGTTGGAGGGGGGCAAGCTGTACAGCGGAGGGACGCCGGGGCTGGGCGTCGAACTGAACGAGGAAGCCGCCGCCGCCTACCCCTTCCAGTTGCCCGGCCTGCGCATCCTCCGCCGTGAGGACAACTCGGTCTCGGACTGGTAGCGCAATTGATGGGGCGGGATAGGCGGGTAGGAGAATGAACTCACACGAATCGCATACCCGTTCATGAAAGTGCCGAATGGCGCACGCGCATTCGTTGACCGTGAGAAGCTGCGCGACTATTGCCTGAGTCGCGACCATCCGCGCGGACGCCACAAAGCGCGTGTCTTCGCATCCGCCCTCGGATTGACGGCGGATGATGTCGAGCAGTTGCGCGATGCATTGCTGGTCGCTGCCGTGTCTGACGACGCGGTTGCAACGTTGCGCGACGAGTTCGGCCAACGATACGTGGTAGACTTTGGCATGGCAACCACGTTTCGGCGGGCGAACGTCCGGAGCACCTGGATTATCCGGGTCGGTGAAGACTTCCCTCGACTGGTGTCGTGCTTCGTGCGATGAGAGGTGTCGTATGGAATCGAATATCCCCCTGCTCCAGACGGTGGCACTCCTCGAAGACATGCCCGAACAGGGCTTGACACGCGGACAGGTCGGCACCGTCGTCGAAGACCTTGCACCCGATGTGTACGAAGTCGAATTCAGCGACGACGACGGGCGGACATATGCCATGCTCGCGTTGCGTGCCGACCAGTTGATGGCATTGCGTTTTGCACCAGATCAGGCAGCGTGAGGGGAAGTAGCGAGCAGCGAGTAACGAGTAACGAGACGGTCCCGAATCCCTCGTTACTCGCTACTCGTTACTTTCGGAGCGGCTTGCCCCAGGTGACGCGTCCAATGACGTGTGTGTCGAGGAATCCGTCACGCACGTAGGGCGCGATGGCGTCGCGGAGTTCGGCATCGAAGGCGGTAACGGCATCCGGCGTCATCAGGTCGCGCGAGAAACTGCTCATCGAATGGAACCACTCGATGAAGTCAGCGACCGAGCGGACGAGCGGTAGCGGGTCGGTTGTGTACTCGCCGCGCGTCTCGAACACGCCACGCTGCACCAGTTCGCCGATCAGATCGAGGGGCTGGAAGTCCGGGTTGGTCGAGTAGCGGGGGATGATCGCGCGGATGGCCGGGGTCCACAGCTCGACCGCTTCGTCCACGCCGACAATCGCCAGCTGACCGTTCGGCGTCAGTGCATCGTGGAAACGGGGGAGCGCGACCTCCCAATCCATCCAGTGCAGGCTTGCCCCCGCCGTCACCAGCGTGTACGGCGGGCGCAGCGGCGCTTCTTCCGCGCTGCCGACGAACCAGTGCAGGCGCGGGTCGGTACCGCCGGGGAGCGTTTGCCCGAGGGCGATCATGCCGGGCGAGAGATCGACGGCATCGACGCGCGCGACGTATTGCAGCAACGGGCGGGCGAGGTTGCCGGGGCCGCAGCCGACATCGAGCACAACGCGAGGCTCATCGGTGATCAGCGCGACGAGGCGATCAAGCAGTGCGTCGGGGTACGGTGGGCGGTAGCGGTAGGCGGCGATGATCGAGGGGTCGGTGAACCGCTCGGAATGTCGTGCTCCCCAGAACTCCGGCCTCGCGCTCATACGAATCTCATTCCTTGCCGACGAGGTAGGTGTCTCGCTCCTTTGCGACGCTGATCGGGCCATCGAACGCTTCGCGCGCTTCGGCGATCATCGTCTCCGGTGGGACGTGGCCCCAGTAGTGGGTGAGGAGGAGGTGCTTCACGCCGCCCGCGTCCGCCGCCAGTTGCCCCGCCTGCCGGGGTGTCATGTGGCCGATGGGCACGGGCGTCTCGGGCGTGTCGAGCGTCGCTTCGAGGATGAGCACATCCGCGCCGTGGGCGAACTGCGTCAGGCTCTCGACGGGCGCGCTGTCCGCGCCGTAGACGAGTACGGGATGCGGCGTGTCACCGGGCGGGAAGACCTTCATTGCCCAGCAGGGGATGTAATGCTTGGTCGGCGCGAAGCGGACGTTGAGGTAATCGGCGTGGTCCGATCCATCGTCACTGCCGACGACGAGCGTGCCGTCCGGGTCGTACTCCATGATGTCGAACGGCGCCCAGAAGTCGCTGGTACGTCCGCTCCCTTCCAGCGCCTCCGCCAGTCCTTTGAGGAATTGCTTGCCGTCCGGCGGGACGAAGAGGGCGAGGCGGCTCCCGGCGGGTTTGCGCTCGTCGCCGACCGGCGGGCCGTACTTCAGGCCATAGGCGAGCGGCACGAGGTCCAGCGTGTGATCGGCGTGCAGGTGCGAGAGGACGATGGCGTCCAGATTGCGCGGGTTGATCTCCTGGCGCAACACGGAGAGCGAGCCGGGGCCGCAATCCATCAGGACGTTGACGCCGCCATAGGTGACGAGGTACGACGAGCACGCGCCGCCGGGACGCGGCGAGGCCGCGCTACAGCCGATCACCGTCAATCGCAGATCAGTCACGCGCGGCCTCTTCCAGCGATTCAATCTCCGCGACCGCTTCCACTTCTTCGGGCGTCAGGTCCGCGAGATGCGAGACATCGTTGACGGCGTGCAGCGTCACGTCGTCGCCCTGTACGGTGAGGCGCGAGATGGAGCAATTGGCGAGCACGTAATCGCCCCATCGCTCGGTGTTGCCGGTCATGTAGTGCGCCAGCGCGACGCCGAGGATGCCACCATGCGCAACGACGATTATATGCTCGCCGGGATGACGGGCGATGATCTCCGCGAAGACATCGCGGGCGCGCTGATGGAAGCCGCGCCGCGATTCGCCGCCGGGGAAGGCGAACTCGATTGCGAAACTATCGCGCGTGAAGGCGCGGCGCGCCTCGGGGAAGCGTTCAATCGCCTCTGCCTCCGTCAACCCTTCGTAGGCGCCGAAGTTGATCTCCTGCAAGTCGTCGCGCACGATGGGTGTCAGGCCGAGCGGTTCGGCGATGGTCTGCGCGGTATGGCGGGCGCGCTGCAACGGGCTGACATAGAGTGCGTGCACCTGCGGCAGCGTGCCGTCGAGGATCAGGGCGGCCAGTCGCGTGCCCATCGCCGCCGCTTGCCGCCTGCCGAAGGGCGTGAGCGGGTCATCGGAGACGCCGCTGAGCAGTTTGCGGACATTGCCCGTTGTCTGACCGTGGCGGACGAGGGTGAGGAGCGTCGGCTCCGTGACGGGGCGGGGTGGGCGGCCGTAGTGTCGGGTGGTCTCAGTCATGCGCGGGTGGGTCCTCCGTTCCGGGCGTCGTCCCGAGGCGCGCCTGCCCGAAGGGGCAGAGCGACAGGAGCGGGCACTGGTCGCATTTCGGGCCGATCGCGTGGCAGATGCGGCGGCCATGCGCAATCATATTGACATGGAACTCGAACATTTGTGACGGTTCGAGCATCGTTTCGAGCACATCGTGTGCGCCCGCCTCCGACGTTTTCGGCCCGACCAGCCCGAGCCGTTGCGAAACGCGATAGACGTGCGTATCGACGGGGAAGGCGGGCATGCCTAGGGAGAAGAGCAGCACAATCGCCGTCGTCTTCGGCCCGACGCCGGGGAGCGCCTTCAGCCACGCCTTCGCCTCGGCGAGCGGCATATCCTTGAGGAAGCGCAGATCGAAGTTGCCCCGCTCCTCGTCGATGGTGCGCAACACGCCCTGAATGCGCGGCGCTTTCATCTGATAGAGCCCGCTCCAGCGGATAGCGTCCGCGATCTCCTCAACCGGCGCGTGCATCACCTGTTCCCAGGTCGGGAATCGCTCGCGCAAGGTCAGGTACGACTGCTCGGTCGAGCGGTCCGTATTGCGCTGCGAGAGGATCGTCAATATCAGTTCGTCAATCGGCTCCTGATGCGGTCGCCACCGCCGCGCCCCGTACGTCTCGCGCAGCCGCTCGTAGACGGCAGGCAGTTTCGCCGCACCCTTCTCCGGCGTCCAGTCGGCGGGGGCGACATTCTTGGGCTTGCGCCGTTTCGGGGGAGTACCCACCCCCTGACCCCCTCCCGACACGGGAGGGGGAACCTGAGTGCGGCGCTGTGGCTTGCTGGCAGCGGGCTTGGCCACTACAAGCTCCGGCTCCCCTCCCGCGCCGGGAGGGGCTGGGGGTGGGCTCCCCTTCGCCATCATGCGAGACCCGGCAGCGAGGGGCCGGCGATGAAGGCCGGGCCGCCGCTGATGCCGATGGGGGTGCCGTCCGCGCGCCAGCAGGCCGAGCCGCGCAGCAGGCCCGTCGCGTCGTCGCGCAGGACGCCGTTCATGCCGCCCGCCACCTTCGGGACGACCTGGACACGGTGCCCCATCGCTTCGAGCGCGGCGACGAGCGCGGGCAAGTCCGGGAAGCGGTCTTCCACTTCGAGCGTCGGCCCCTCCGTCCAGATGCGCGGCGCTTCGACCGCCTCCTGAAGCGTCATACCATGATCGACGACATTGATGATCCCCTGCATCACCGAGCCGAAGATGCGCCGCCCACCCGGTGTGCCGAGCGCCATCAGCGGCGTACCGTCTTTCAGCACGAGCGTCGGGGACATGCAACTGAGGATGCGCTTGCCGCCGGCGATGGAGTTGGTCGTCCCCGGCGTTGGGTTCATCAGGCTCATGTTGTCGTTGAGCAGCATCCCCGTCCCCGGTGTCGTCACCTTCGATCCAAACAGGCGGTTGAGCGTCTGCGTCGTCGTGACGAACATGCCGTCTGCGTCCGCCGTCGTGACGTGCGTCGTGTTCATGCTTTCCATGCCGGGGTAGCGGCCCGCCGTGTGCGGTGTCGCGCGGTTCGGATCGATCTCCGCGCGACGCTCGTCCGCGTAGCCCATGCTCGTCAGCCACGCGACGGGCACATCGGTTGTCGCCGGGTCGGCCATGTACTGGTTCCAGTCCGCGAAGGCGATGCGCAACGCTTCCGCCATCAGATGGACCGTCCGCGCCGTGCCGAAGCCGGACGCGCCGAGGTCGTAGCCGGAGAGGATGTTGAGCATCTCGATGATGTGCGTGCCGCCGCTCGAAACCGGCCCCATCGAGACGATCTCATGCCCCCGGTACAAGCCGCGCACTGGCTCCCGCTCGATCACCCGGTACTGGGCAAGGTCATCCAGCGTGATCAGCCCGCCGTTCGCCGCCATGTCCGCGACGACCAGTTCACCGATTGGGCCGTGATAGAGCGCGTCCGGTCCGCTCGCCGCCACCGCGCGCAGCGTCTCCGCGTAATCGCTCCGCATGATTGTCGCGCCCGGTTGCGGTGGTGCGCCGTTCGGCAGGAAGACCGCCGCGCTGGCCGGGAAGCGGGCGAGCGCGGGCGCGGTCTCGGTGATCGCCTGGACGAGATAGGGCGACGCGGGGTAGCCGTCCGCCGCGAAGCGGATGGCGGGTGCCATCACCTCTGCGAGCGAGAGGCGGCCAAAGCGCGCCAGCGCCTCCGTCCACCCCTTCAATGCGCCGGGCACGCCGACCGCCTTGTGGCCGATGCGGTTCTCGTCCCCCTCCGCCAGCCACTCGACCGGGTCGGGGACCGGCGTGAACATCGTCTCGGTCGCGGCGGCGGGGCAGGTGGCGTAGTTGTCGAGCGTGACGACCGCGCCCGTCGCGCCATCGCGGATGACGAGGAAGCCCGCGCCGAAGATGCTCACCATCATCGGCTCGACGACGGTGAGCGCGAAAAGGGTCGCAATCGCCGCATCCACCGCGTTGCCGCCCCGCGCCAGCATCTCGATCCCCGCGTTGCTCGCCAGCGGATGGTTCGACGCCACCACCCCGCGCGAGGCCACCACTTCCGCCTTCTGCAACGCCAACGGGTATACCATAATCAAACTCCTGATCGAATACGCTAACCACAGAGGCACAGAGAACACAGAGAGGGACGGAGAGCATGAATGCAATTTCCTTTTCTCTCCTCCTTCTCTTCTCTGTGTTCTCTGTGTCTCCGTGGTTCAAAATCCCTGTCAGACCGACGCGGGGAGGCCGCTGTTGCCGGATTGCTCGACGATGGCGATGATCTCGCGCGCCACTTCCTCGACGGAGCGGTTGGTGGTGTCGAGGATCGGCCAGGGGTAGCCATGCCGGTAGATGCGGC
>JBPCMC010000405.1:0-3678 GCA_051002645.1 Thermomicrobiales bacterium | reverse complement strand
GCATCATCGCCCTCTGCTACGCGCTCGAAACCTTCCTCGGCAAGCCGGATTTCGGGCAGGTCGGGCAGAGTTTCCTCCCGCCGAAGTTTGCGGGCACGGAGAGCATCCTACTCGCCGTCGGCATCCTCGGCGCGACGGTGATGCCGCACGTCATCTACCTTCATTCCGCACTGACGCAGCACCGTATCACGCCGAAGAACGCCAATGAGGCGCGGCGTCTCTTCCGCTTCGAGGTGATCGACGTCGGCATTGCGATGGGCATCGCGGGCTTCATCAACGTGGCGATGCTCCTGATGGCCGCCGCCACCTTCCACGCGCACGGCTTCACGAACATCGACGCCATCGTGGACGCCCACAAGACGCTGGAGCCGATCCTCGGCAGCAGCGCGAGCGTCATCTTCGCCACCTCGCTCGTCTTCTCCGGCCTCTCGTCGTCGGCGGTCGGCACGATGAGCGGACAGATCATTATGCAAGGCTTCCTGCACCGGCACATCCCGATCTGGGTGCGGCGGATCGTGACGATGCTCCCCTCGCTGATCGTCATCGCTATCGGTGTGGACGCGACGCGTACGCTGATTATCAGCCAGGTCGTCCTCTCCTTCGGTATCCCCTTCGCGCTTGTCCCGCTCGTGCTCTTTACGCGGCGGCGCGATATTATGGGCGCACTCGTCAACCACCGAGTGACGACGGTCGCCATCACGCTCGTCGCCGGGGTGATCATCGCGCTCAATCTCTTCCTCTTGCAGCAAACGTTCTTCGGGAGGTAAGCCACATGTTCGCGCACCTGCTCGTCCCGCTCGATGGCTCCGGGCTGGCGGAAACAACCCTCCCCTACGTCCGCGCGCTCGCCCATGCGTACGGCGATGGCGGGCGGGTGACGCTGCTGCATCTGATCGAGCGGAGCGCGCCCTCCTCCGTGCATGGCGCGCGCCACCTCACTACCGTGCCGGAGGCGCATGCCTACCTCACTGCGATCGCCGAGCGCCTCCGCGCCGAGGGCATCGCCACCGATACCCATGTGGATACGAATGAGGGTAACGAGACGGCCGGGCGGATCGTTGACCACGCGGCGGAGATGCGGGCGGACCTCGTCGTCCTCAGCGCGCATGGGCGGAGTGGCCTCGGGCGCTGGCTCTTCGGCAGCATCGCGCAGAAGGTGCTCGCGGTCGGTGTCGCGCCGGTCCTGATGGTTCTGCCGACCGCCGGGAGCGAGCCGCGCCCGCCGACATTGAATCAGATCCTGCTCCCGCTCGACGGCACGCCGGACGCGGAGATCGCCCTGCCCCTCGCCGAGCAAATCGCCCGCGCCACGGGCGGGACGATGCATCTCGCGCTCGTCGTGCCGACGGTCGGCTCGCTCTCCGGCGCGATGTCGAGCGTCGCCCGCTTCAGCCCGAAGGTGACGGCGGAACTTTTGGAGAGCGCGGGCAGCGACGCGGTCGTCTACCTGAACGCCCTCGCGAGCCGTCTGCGGGTGGCGGGCATCCCGGTGGAGACGAGCATCGCGCGCGATGACCCGGCGACGGCGATCCTCGACCTCGCGAAGCGCGTCCACGCCGACCTGATCGTGATGGCGAGCCACGGCCGCGCCGGGATGGGCGGCGCCTGGGCGGGCAGCGTGAGCAACAAGGTGCTCGCCCGCTCCCCCGGCCCCTTCCTCCTCATCCGCGCCCCCGGCACGCCGCAGACCATTGCCTAACGGCCCGAGCCCACCCCCTGCCCCCTCCCGGCGCGGGCGGGGAACCCACATTCGGTATTTGTAGCCATCAGCTACGAGTCTCCCCGTATCGCTCCTCCTCTCCTTTGCTTGTCAGCAAAGGAGAGGGGGTCGGGGGGTGAGGTTCCTCTACCCTCGCCGCATCACCCAGACATGGATAGCGCTTTCCATGGCGGGAGGTGTAGCACGCGGGATAAGCGATTAGCCAAAAGGCATGGATGGCGCCACTCGCTAATGCGGCGGGCTGGGGCGTGGCTTCTTTTGTCGTGTTATAATGATGGCGAGCAAAATAGAACAGGTTGTGTGTACGGAATATGCGGAAAGTAGCGGTTTGGTAGCGACAGACTGATCGAAGCCGCATAGGGTGATCATGCAGACATGGAGAGCGCTATTAGCGTGGGGGCGGCACAATGACCATACCAGATGCGATTCCAGATAAACGATATACGATGACAATTTCTCGCCTGACGGTCGATAAACTCGGTGTCAAGCTTTATGATCGGGTCTCTGCCGTTCTCGCTGAACTCGTTGCCAACAGCTACGATGCCGACGCGACAACAGTGACAATAAGTGCACCGATGGACGAACTTCTCGCGACAAAACAACAAGGGCAACTCATCGACAAGGGATTCACGATCGAGATCGCAGATGACGGGTGCGGTATGACGCCGAATCAAGTTAACGAGTTCTATTTGCGGGTTGGTGCTGAGCGCCGCAAGGATGCAAAACGTGGAGATCGCTCAGCCCGATTCCACCGCAAAGTAATGGGACGTAAAGGTGTCGGGAAACTAGCGCCCTTCGGTATCTGCCAGCGGATAGAGATGCTGACGTCTGGCGGGGAGATTGTTGATGGAGTCGACGCTACAGGCAGTCCTGCGAGAGGGTATCTCACTGCACATCTGTTTCTTGATCGACTGGGCATCCTCGAAGATACGGATTACGACTACAATCCCATTCTAGGTGCGTTAGATGGCACAATCCGCCCCTCCACCGGCACATCACTTAAACTCACCGTTTTTGCTCATCGATCGGTACCGACGATTGATGATCTTGAGCGCCAACTGTCCCAACGATTCGGCATCGCATCCCCCGATTGGTCTATCACACTGCACGATGCGCTCAAGACCGAGAATGATCCAGACTATGAGCGGATAGTCGGACAATTTAGCGTGGAGCAGATGCCAGATACCGCCATCCGATTCGTGGCCATTCCGACGACCTCTGGGTCGGAAGAATATGAAGCGCTCGATCACGACGATACTCCAATTGCTGGCGTTCAAGCCGGCTTTGCCTATGAGGGTGAATTCTATCCCGTCACCGGCTGGATCGCGTATGCCAAGAATCCGTATCGCGATGATTTGATGGCTGGAGTGCGCATCTATTGCCGTGGCAAGATTGCTGCACAGACGAGCATCTTCAACCGGAAGGCCGGATTTACAGGCGAACACGACATTAGATCATATCTTGTTGGAACGTTGAATGCCGACTGGCTGGATGATGATGAAGATCTGATCCAGACTGATCGCCGCGACATCCTCTGGTCCCACGAACTGGGTCAGGCATTCGAGAAATGGGGCCAGACGATAGTACTGCGCCTTGGTCGGACGACCCGAGGGGCCATGAAGAAGAAGATTTGGGATCTCTTCCTCGAAGCCTCACACATTGACGAACGCATCAAAGAGGCATTCCCGATCGAAAGCCAAGCGCCCATACGCGAAAAGGCGATCGAATTTGCGAGGCTGGTCGGCGGAGCGATGCGGCCAGATGAGGTACAGAATGTCGACCAAGTGGAGTCAGTCGTTCAACTGAGTCTCTCCCTCGCCCCGCATGTCGCCGGGTAATGTCCCCAGATGTGTGTAAGTAGCGTCGTCATTGACGAAGACGGTCATGGTGTGGTTCTTCTCCGGTTGTCGAGACCGTAAAGAAGGAGCAACACCATGACCGACACCCTGAGCATAGGA
>JBPCMC010000404.1:0-6179 GCA_051002645.1 Thermomicrobiales bacterium | reverse complement strand
CCCCCCCCCCCCCCCCCCCCCCCCCCCCCCCCCCCCCCCCCCCCCCCCACCACCGGGAAAACTGAGTTGTGTACAGATGTCAGTATCGTTCCTTGAACCCGTCCCCGTAACGCGCGTCTATCGCTGCTTGACAACGCGACCGCGTTCGACTATGATCGAACTTGGGTTCGATGAGCGACGAACAGGAAGCTTGTTTACTGATGCGCGTAATCGATGTCACATCCCGTTCCGCACCGCCCGATGTCGCGGTCGAGGCCGGGCTTGGCTATGAACTACTGCTGAGCTTCTGCGCGTGCCAGGACAGCGACGCGCACGATGAGATTGCCGAGCTCGCGCGCTGGTCCATGCGGCTCCGCGCCCTCGCCCCGCCGGACCTGCTGGCGGACGTGGCGACCTTCGACGCGGGCTACGAGAAAATCTGGGTGCGCCTACTCAGCCTCGCCTATGCGAGCGCGCCGCCGAAGGATGTTCCCGCCTTGCTCGTACACATCGCGGCGCTCGATCCGCTGGAACTGACCCGGATGCTCTGGGTGGAATCGACGCCCGACCACGAGCAGGTCGCCACCGCCGATCTCTTCCGCCGCGCGATGGCCGGTGATCGCGCGGCACAGGCACAGGTCCGCGACACGCTCGCCTCCGGCGACGATGCATGGCAGGCCGCGCTCGCCGTCTTCCTCGCGCGCGGACCGGCAGAGACGAAGCGACAACTGCTGACCATCCTGCGGCGCTGGTACGACGAGGTCTTCTCGCGACTGGAACCGGAGATCGCCCCCATCCTCATACGCGATGCGGAGGCGAAACGGGTCCTGCAGCGCTCCCTCCCGTACGACCGGTTCATCGAGCTCGCCACGAATGGCGTGCGCTACGTCCCGGAGGCGGGCATCCGCCGCGTCGTCCTCATCCCGTCGCTCGTCTACCGACCGTGGATCCTGCTCGCGCAGTATCGGGACGTCAAACTGATCGGCCACCCGGTCGCGGATGAGAATGTCGGCGCGGGCGACGATGCGCCGCCGGAGCGATTGGTGTTGCTCTACAAGGCGCTCGGGGACGAGCGACGCCTCCACATCCTCAAGAAACTGGCGACCGCTATGTACACGATGCAGGAGTTAGCGGACATGCTCGGCGTCGCGAAGTCCACGATGCATCACCATATCGTCACGCTGCGGATCGCCGGGCTGATCAGCGTTTCGAGCGACGCGGATAAGCGGTACAGCCTGCGGCAGGAGACGCTGCCGGACGCCCTGGCGCTCTTGCAGGCATATCTTGGCCGCGCCTCCCCCTGATCGACGAGCAACGCTCTTCATCCGTCGCAGGATATGTCGTTCCCTGGACACCCCACCGACCCGGTCGCGTGGGCGTGGGACGCCGTTGCCGGAATCACGGCGCGGTAGCGAGGAGGTTGGGACCGATGCACACGCCTCTCTTGAACGAATTACTTGGGAACCTCCGATGTGCGGAGCGGCAGCAACAATCACTGCGCAACTGGTCTGTCGCGCAGGCGCTGGCCGGAGCGCCGCAGTCACCCCGGCAGGCACGCGGTCTCGCTCCGCTCCTGCGGCGTCTCGCCCTGCGCGCGGCATGGCGTCTCACCCGCCTCGCGGGGTCCGATAGCGGCCCGTACACGATGAAAGAACGGGCGATATTGGTGGATGCGCAGGGAATGACGCGCACAGTATGCCCGGAAGAAATCTACGTCGTTCTGCTGCCGCGCGCGGACCGCGACGCGGCGTGAGAGAGGAGGATTTGCCATGAAATCCGATGCGCCGTCCGGGGCGGAACAACCGGGAGACCAGGCGACCTGGCCTGTGATCGACGGCACGTACGTCGTGGGCGACCCTGCGGCGCCGGTGGCGGTCTGCGCCCTCACGAGCGAAGAACTCCTCGCGCCGCTCGCCACCTTGCCCGGTGTAGCCATTGTCGGGGAGGTCCACACCGCCAATCTCGGCATCGAGCGGATTGTGACCAATGTAACTGCCAATGCGTCGATCCGCTTCCTACTCCTCTGCGGGAAGGACTCGCAGCTCTTTCATCCCGGACAGACGCTGTGCGCGCTCGTAGAGAATGGCATCGACGCGGCAGGAGAGATCATCGGCGCGCAGGGCTACCATCCGATCGTGCGCAACGTTCCCCGCGCGCGGATCGACGCCTTCCGCCGGCAAGTCGAACTGGTCGATTGGACCGACGAGAAAGACGCCGATCTCCTGCGCACGAGCATCGCCGACCTCGCGGCACGCACTCCCGGACCATTCACATCAGACGAGGCGGATGATAGTGCGAGCATCGAAACCGCCGGTGGGCAGGCGCGTTTCACCCCGATCCGGCTGGGGGGTAGCCGCGCGCCCCTCACCTACGATCCGAAAGGCTTCTTCGTCATCACGGTGGATCGCGCGGCGGGCGAGATCGTCGTGCGCCACTATTTGCCCGACAACACCCCCGCGCACGAGGCGCGCGGTCGCACGACAGAAGCACTCTTCCTGGCGCTGATCCGGGAAGGGCTCGTCTCGCAACTGAGCCACGCCGCCTATCTCGGCGCGGAGTTGGCGAAGGCGGAGGCATCGCTGCGGCTGGGCGCGCGCTACACACAAGACCGGCCGCTCCGTTCGGCATCCCCCGCCCCGACGGACCCCGCCCCGGACGCATCTGCGGCTGCACCCCCGAAGCCGGACATTCCCCTCGCGCTGACGTGGGAGCAACTCGGCGCGGTGGCCTTCGGGGATCCGGTCAATGTGGCCGTATCGGTGACCGAACAAGCAGAGCGCCAATTCGCCGGTACGCTCGCGGAGCCGCGAGAAGAAAACCCCTTCCAGACGTTCCGGCGCACGGCACATGCACTGGCAGTGCGCTGGGGGCCTGAGACGCGGATCGCGATGGGAACCGCGAGCGACATCGCGCCGGGAGCGCTCGTGCGGCTGCGCGGCGTGCTGGGACCCGATCGCGCGGTAGATGCGTCGGGGATCGCCATCATCACCGCCGTCGCCACGATCGAGTAGCACCACACGCCACGAACGGAATGGACTTACTCCTCCTTTGGCTGGTGAGAAGGGCGCGGGACGTGTCGATTCTGGTCCTCCCCGAACGACTATCTTATGTCAGCAGCCGCGCTGGGCTGCTCGGAAGCCGCGCATGGGGAACCGGTCGCCCGAAAGGAGACGGTAGATGGGTAAAGTGATGTTTGGCCTCTCGGTATCACTCGATGGCTTCATCGCTGACAAGCATGATGACGTCTCACTCGTCTTCGCCTGGTTCGCAAGCGCGTGGGACCGTTTCTATGAAGTGGCGGGCGATCCGCTCAACGAAACTGGCGCGGTGATCATGGGGCGCAGGAGCTTCGCGATGATTGACGGTGAGCAGGGGTGGGTCTTCCCCGATGGCACGGCTCCCGACTGGCCGGTGATCGTCCTGCAATCGCAGGCGCGCGCATCGGTAAAGAAGGGCAAGACGCAATTCCATTTTGTCACCGATGGCATCCACAGCGCGATCGCGCTGGCGAAGGAGCTCGCGGGCGAGAAGAACATTGGCCTGCATGGTGCAAGCGCCGTCCAACAAGCATTGAAGGCGGGGCTGCTGGACGAATTCCATATGAACATCGCCCCCGTGCTCCTGGGTGAGGGGGTGCGCCTCTTCGATCACCTCGGCGCTGAGCCGATTCATCTGGAGCGCATCCGCACGATCGAGACACCGGGAGCGACTCATCTCTCGTTCCGCGTGGTGAAATAAGAGCGACGGCAGGCCGCATCTCTTTAGGTGGGAGGGGTGCGGGCGGCGCGCCATGCGTCACGGGCGGCGCGCCATTCGTCGCGCATCACGTCGAAGAGGAGGGCGTCGTGGTATCGCCCGCCCTTGACATCCACCCATTCGAGCCGCCCGGCGGGTCGGTACCCCTGCTTCATCAGCGCCGCGACGGAGCGGGTATTGTGCTCGAAGACGACGGAGCGGAGGACGTGGAACTGTAACCGATCGAAGCAGTATTCGAGGAGCAGATGCTTCGCCTCGGTGCCGTAGCCCTGATTGCGGATGGCGGGTGGCCCCAGTTCCGTATACGTTTCGCCCGTCCGATTGACGTAATCAACGGAGTCAACCCCGAGCTCGCCGATACAGCGATCGTCCGCACGCAGGTAGACGCGTTCACCGGCGATAATCGGGTTACGCATCGCGCACCACCCACGGCGAGAAGAGCGCCTGATAGATCAACTCGTCCACACGGTGACCGGGGCGGGCAATCCCCTCCCGGAACCGGACGCCCGGCTCCATGCCAAGCGCTTCGGCGGCGGCGATTGTTTCCGGCTGGTCGGCGGGGATATGGAGCACGAAGGTCATCAGTTCGAGATCGTCGCGGAGCCATGGATGGAGGATGCCGAGCGCCGCCGCGCGCAATGCGTCGGCATCCGGGAGCCACGGCGCGATGCGCAGTTTGAGGGTACCGATGCGGTAATCTGTTTCGAGGGTCACGCCGCCAATCACTGCGTCGTCCGCGCTCCGCACAATTACGTAGTGCAGTCTGCGCGGACGGTCCACGCTGGTATGCGCCTCTTTGAGCCACGCCTCGGCGCGATCGGCGTTGATCGGAAATGGGCTATCGAACCACGCCGCCGCGTGCTCCTTGTCACCCGCGTACATCGCCCGGACGTACAGGTGTTCACTCGTGAGATAGACCGCGCGCACGCTTCAATCTCCTTCGCCATCGTGGTTCAGCGCACATGCGACGCCGCGACAAGTAGTGTACCATCGGCGCATCGAGACGCATTTTCTCCCCTTCCCGGAGCGGGAAGGGGCTGGGGGTTAGGCATGACCGCACTCACGCTCACCGACATACAGGAGGCGGCATCGCGGATCGCGCCGCACATCCGCCACACGCCGCTGCAACCCTCGCCGGACCTCTCCGTGCTGGCGGGGCGGACGCTGCTGCTCAAGTTGGAGAATCTTCAGCGCACCGGCGCATTCAAGATTCGCGGCGCGCTCAACAAACTCTTGACGATGGACCCGGCGGACGCGGCGCGCGGCGTGCTCACCGCCTCGGCGGGCAATCACGGGCAGGGGGTCGCCCTCGCGGCCCGCCTGCTCGGCTACCCGGCGACGATTGTCCTCCCACTCGGCGTCTCGCTCGCCAAACTGGAAGCAATCGAGCGGCAGGGGGCCGAGACCATCCTCCACGGCAATGCCTACGACGAGGCGGCGCGCTATGCCCACGACCTGGCCAAGGAGCGCGGCATGACCTACATCCACGCCTTCGACGATCCCCTCGTGATCGCCGGGCAGGGGACGATCGCCCTGGAGATGCTCGCCGACGCGCCGGACCTCGATACGCTCGTCGTGCCCGTCGGCGGCGGGGGGTTGCTCGCGGGGATCGCGACGGCAGCCCGCGCCCTGAAGCCGTCCCTGACGATCATCGGCGTACAGGCGGCGGGCGCGCCCGCCTGCGTGGACTCATTCACGCGCGGCACGCGGCAGACGATGCCCGTCTCGACCATCGCGGACGGCATCGCCGTCGCCCAGCCCGGCGCGCATACCTTCCCGATCATCCACGCGCTCGTCGATGCGATGGTGACAGTGGACGACGACGCGATGGCCCGCGCGATGGTGCTGCTGCTCGAGCGGGAGAAGTTGCTCGCGGAGGCAGCGGGCGCGGCGGGGCTGGCGGCGGCGCTCGGCGGCGCGCTCCCGGAGGCGAGCAAGAAGGTCGGCGTGCTGATCAGCGGCGGCAATGTGGACCCAAACCTGCTCGATAAGTGCATCCAGACCGGCCTCGCCTCCGCCGGGCGCTTCCTCGCCTTCCAGACGTGGCTACCGGACCAACCGGGCGCCCTCCATCGCCTGACCGGTGTGCTCACCGACGAGCGCGTCAACATCCTCCATGTCGCCATCCAGCGCATCGGCCCGTACACCGCCATTGGCCCCGTCGGTCTGGAAATGATCGTCGAGACGCGCAACACCGACCACGCCGCACGCGTCCTCGATGCCGTCCGCGCCGCCGGATACCCCGTCGCCGTGGTCACGACCCGCGCGAGCGAAGGCCCTCATCCGGCATGATCCATTCGCATATTGATGGCGTAGCGCGAAGGTGGCGCCTGCCCATCCATCCGTAGGGGCGGTGGGTGAAGCGCTCTCCCCGGCCTGTCGGGGTCGGGTGCCACCCGGCGAGGAGACGGGAGAGTAAAGGGGGGGGGGTCGAGCGGAGCCCC
>JBPCMC010000403.1:0-17394 GCA_051002645.1 Thermomicrobiales bacterium | reverse complement strand
GAAGCCCGCCGCCACCTGCTCGGTGATACCGCAAACCGCGAGAGGGACGCGCGTCGATCGCCGCTACAGGCTGCCGACGGGCTCCGGCTGCGTCGCCAGTTCGGTGGCGATGCGCTGCGGCAGTTCGCCCATCCGGCGGGCGAGTGCGGCAAGGCTCCATTCCGGCTGTGTGGCGATCGAGGTGCGGATCGTGTCGCCGAAGGGTGCGAGCCAGCGGTCGTCGAGCGAGCCGGGCCCGAAGAACGCGCCGAGCAGCGACCCGGCGGTCGCGCCGTAACTGTCGGCATCGTTCCCTTGGCTGACTTGCTTGCAGATGCCGTCGCCGACGCTCTCCGCGAAGCGGAGCGTGTTGATCAGCGTGCCGACCTCCTGATAGACCTGGCAGTGGCTGAACTGCGCGTACTTGCCGTGGATGCGATAGTAGCCGTCCTCCCAGTCGCTCGCCTCGTGGACCATCGTCAGCGAGTCCGCGACGATGCGGTAGAAACGGCTGCGACGCGGCACGAAGGTCAGGGCGACTTCGAAGATTTCCAGCGGGTCCGTCGCGACCGGCGCGGTGGCGATGGCGGCGGCGGTGAACATGGTGGAGTAGATGCCGGTGCGCCGGTGCGTCCAGCTCGCGTCGCGCCAGGCGAGGGCGGCGGCGAGGGCGGGGCGGCCGGGGCAGGCGTACCCGTAGGCGTCGGCGCGGATCATCGCCCCGCACTGCTCGTCGTTCGCGTTGAGGATGCTCACCCAGGCATCGAGCGCATCCGGGTCGCCGCCCGGCAGCGTGTTGATGGCCGCCTTGAGGAGCAGGATGCGCTCGGGGCCGAAGGTCTGCGTGATCGGCAGATGGCGCAGCCAGAGATCGCGGATATCCGCCTGCGTGAAGGCGAGGCCGTGCCGCTCCAGGAGCATCATGCCGAGGACGGTATAGTTGATGTCGTCGTCCGGCGCGACGGAGTCGATCCGCTCCCGCGCCGACTCCACCCAGGAGCCGTGCCGCCGCCCGAGCGCCAGGAGCGTCCGCTCGGAGAAGTAGTCATCGAGCGGCCAGGCATCCGTGCGCAGCAGCGCATCGCGCAGTTCGTCCAGCGTCGGATTGACTTCCACCGGCTTGCCGAGCATACAGCCGCAAACGGAGCCGAGGAAGGCCGCCTCCACGCGCCGTGCGCTCTCCTCCGCGCCGATCTCGGCCAGCACGCCGAGCGGGCGATCGGGGTCGCAGCCGTCCCAGATCTCGTCGAGCGCGTTCGGCTCGTCGAAGGGCCAGTCGAGTTCCCGCGGCAAATCGCCGAGCGATTGGGCGAAGGTGGCGAGCGCGTCGTAACTGTCCGGCAGATTCGCCAATGTTTCCGCGAGACCGATGACGATGTGCCCCTGCTCCTGTTTGTTGTAGAGCACCGTCAGCAACTGCTCCCGGAGCGTCTGGTAGGTCGGAAGAACCATGGATCCCCCTTTACACGCGAATTATCTACTAGTGTAGCGGATTTTGCGCGCCAATGTGACGGCTTAGGTGAACTTGAGGACAATTTCCCCACCCTCAACCCTCAGATAGCACGCTCTGCGATGTGTAGGGGCACCCCTCGTGGCCATGGGCGGCATGGGTGGTTGCGCGGGGCGTTTCCCGTACACAGGACCGCATTAGGCCTCAGCCTGTGTCCCTGAATGACCGGGTTGAATTGTCAAGGTTCAAAGGAGCGCATCCAACGCTGCCCCCTACCGCTGCAACGTTGGATGTGCGATATACCGGCAGAGGATGCGTGGGATGCGCTCATGCGCGCCCGGAACAAACGTCCCGTCATTGATGTTTCGTTGGAAGGGCGATGCCGCGCATTCCGGCATTCCTTGTCTGCATCCCGTTGATTTGGAGGCATCCGATGATCTCGCAGGGATATGTGGCATGAATGTCGTCGCGCTCGCGGGGGGTGTCGGTGGGGCGAAGCTCGCCGACGGACTGTACCGCGTCCTGCCGCCGGACACGCTGACCATTATCGGCAACACCGCCGACGATCTCGACCTGTTCGGCGTCCATATCAGCCCGGACCTCGATACCGTGATGTACACGCTGGCGGGCCTCGCGAACCCGGCGACCGGATGGGGGGTGGCGGGCGACACCTTCGCCACGCTCGCCATGCTGGAGCGGTATGGCGAAGAGATCTGGTTCCGGCTCGGCGATGCTGACTTCGCCACCCACCTGAAGCGCACGGCCGCTCTACGGGCCGGGCGGCGGTTGACCGAGGTGACGGCGGACCTCACGCAGCCACTCGGCATCCGCGCCCGGCTGCTGCCAATGTGCGATGAAGCGGTCGCGACGGAGGTCGAGACGCCGGATGGCTGGCGTGACTTCCAGGATTACTTCGTGCGCCGCCGGCACGAGGAGCGCGTCACGGCGGTCCGCTTCGCGGGCATCGCGCGGGCGCGGGTGACGCCGGAAGTGGCGTCCGCGCTGGCGAACGCCGATGCGATCATCTTCTGCCCATCGAATCCCCTGGTCAGTATTGGGCCGATCCTCGCCGTGCCGGGCCTGCGGGATGCGCTCGTCGCGAGCCCGGCGGCCAAAATCGCCGTCTCGCCGATCGTCGGCGGGAAGGCGTTGAAGGGGCCCGCCGATCAGATGCTGGCCGCGCAGGGGATGGAGGTCTCCGCCTACGGTGTCGCGACCGGGTACGTCGGCCTGCTCGATGCGATGACGATCGACACGGTCGACGCGGCGGATCGCGCGCACATCGCGGCGTTGGGCATGGCGGTACAGGTGGCGCAGACGGTGATGCAGAGCGACGCGGGCCGCCAGCAACTGGCGCGCGATGTGCTCGACTTCGCGGCATCGCTCCCCCGCCGACCGGCGGGGGCGTGACGGTGCGCGTTCACGCCCTCATCCCGGTCAAGGGTCTGGCGGACGCGAAGAGCCGGCTCATGCCGCTGCTCACCGAGGACGCGCGCGCGACGCTGATGATCGAGATGCTCCGGCACGTCGTGGAGGCCGCGCGGGAATCCGCCGTACTGGCGCGCATCACCGTCGTCAGCCCGGACCCCGCCGTGCTGGAACTCGCCACGACCTGGGAAGTGGCAGCCTTGCGGCAGCGCACCGTCGGGCTCAATCCCGGACTCGACGAGGCGCGCGCCGACGCAATCGCGCGATCCGCCGAGGCTATCCTCGTCCTGCACGCCGATTTGCCACGACTGCGCCCCGACGAGATTACCGCGATGGTCCACGCGCTCGCGTCGCCGCCCGCCGTGGTCATCGCCCCGGACCACACCCAGAGCGGCACCAATGCTCTCCTCATCGCGCCGCCGGGTGCGCTCCCCTTCCATTTCGGCCCCGGCAGCCTCGCGCTGCACATCGCCGCCGCCGAGCGGAATGACCTCATCTTCGCCATTGCCCGCGCCCCCGGCATGGCGGGCGATGTCGACACCCCCCACGACCTGCGGGAGTTCGTCGGCAACCGACGCGGATAGCGCGGCCCGAATATTCCTCTACATCGTTTCAATCCTCACCCGGCCCTGCGACCGGGTGAGACATCGCCATCGGGAACCGCGAATCGGTGCGAGTTTCAATCCTCACCCGGCCTTGCGACCGGGTGCGACTCGGCGCGGACGTGGCGACGGTGCGGGAAGTGGAGTTTCAATCCTCACCCGGCCTTGCGACCGGGTGCGACTCGCCGACAAGCGGTTGGCGGCGGAGAATCTCGCCATCCAGTTTCAATCCTCACCCGGCCTTGCGACCGGGTGCGACACGTTCCCCTCCTTAACGCGAACACCGCCCAGTGGTTTCAATCCTCACCCGGCCTTGCGACCGGGTGCGACGGGGCTAGAGAATTTTCTTGCTGTACAAGGGTTTCTGGGACTTTCCGCGCGAACCTCCTGCCGCGCATCCCATTCTGACTGGGCTTCCATCGCACCGAATGGCGGAAAGGTGGCTATAGAAGGCAAAACGCGCCGCGCGAACCTCCGGCCTTTTCGCCATCGCACCATGTTCGCGCGGGCTAGACGATGAGTGGATCACGGAAGTTCACCTCCGGTCGCGTGCCGTAAATACTGAGGTAGCGCTCGCGGGGTTCACGCAATCGGTAGACGCGTAAACTGTCCTCGTCCTGGTCGATAATCGCCAGCAAGCGGTGCAGCATCGCCTCGAACTGGACCGGGGTCAGGCTGCACTCGAAGACGGAGTACTGCACCCGTTGCCCGAACCCGACACAGGTTTCCGCCACGCGCCGCAGCCGCCGACGCCCCTCGCGTGTCTCGGTGGAGACATCATACGTGATGAGCACTTCCACGCCTACCTCCTTAGCGGATCAGGAACGCCGGGTAGTGCTCCAGATCGCCGCGCAGGTGCCGCGCGAGCAGCCGCGCCTGCACATGCGGGACAAGGCCGAGCGGGATCTTCGTGCCCAACATGCGGTGCGGCACCTCCTCCTTCTTCCGCTCCTGGTATGCGACCACGACGGTGCGCCGTCCCGTATCAGAGAGATAGACCGCGCCGCCCGGCTGCTCGTCGAAGTCCTCCCGTTGCAGTTGCCGCCGGTTGATGAGCGTGAGGGCGAGGCGATCGGCCACCGGCGCGCGCAGTTCTTCGAGCAGATCGAGGCCCAGCGCGGGCCGCCCCGGTCGTAAGGCGTGCAGGAAGCCGACCTGCGGGTCCAGCCCCACCCCCGCGAGCGCCGCCACGCAATCGGCCAGCACGAGGGTGTAGCAGAAGGAGAGCACCGCGTTCGTGCGGTCGAGCGGCGGCCGTCGCGAGCGTCCGCGCATGGCGAACGCGGCGCGGTCGTCGCGGATCATCAGATCGAAGACGGCGAAGTACGCCCGCGCCGCCGTCCCCTCGCACCCCCGCAGCATGTCGAGATCGCTGCACCGGGCGACGGCGGCGAGTTCTTGCGCGATGATCTCCGCCGCCTCCCCGAGGAGCGTCGCGTCCTGCGGATGGGCCGCCTCGCGCGCCGCCCGCAGGATCACTTGCCGGGAGTTCTGCAGTTTTGCCGCCGCACAGCAACGCGCGATCTCAAGGGTCCGCGACTCCGTGGCGAGGGCGGCATACTGCGCCTGGCGCAGCAGGACGTTGCCGCTTACCGAGCCCTCCACGCGCGCCTTGAAGCGCCCATTCCGGTCGAGCAGCACGACTGATCGCCCATCCTCCGCGCAGCGGTGCATCAGCATCGGGCTAATCAAGGTGTTGCCGAAGCAGACGATCCCGCCCAGTTGCAGGAGCGGCACGCGCAACACCGTCTCCCGCTCCACCTCCAGCCGCACCGTGTCGTGGTCGAGGTGCGCATAGGTCCCTTGCGTCATCACGTACAGGGTATTGAGTACTTGATGCATGCCCCTTCCCCCTATTCCTCCGCCATGCGGATCGCGAAGAGCTCGGTATGGTAGAGAAGTTCCGCCCGCGCGCCGCTGACGACACCCGGCAGGCAGGACTCGAAGAGCGAGCAGTGGCGGCAGCGCGCGTCGTTCGGCGCGACGGGCAGACGCTCCGCGTCCAACATCTGCCGGATCGCGAAGATGACTTCCTCCGTCCGCTGCCGGAGGGCGGCGTCGATGGCGATTTCCTCCCGGTGGCGGCTGGCGTGGTAATAGATCGCCCCCTCCGGCACCGCGATGTCGAACATCTCCTCCAGGCAGAGCGCCTGCGCGCAGAGTTGCAGGTCCTCGTGCCCACCCGCCCGGCGCGCCCCCACTTTGTATTCCACGGGGTACGGCGCGCGACCGAGGAACTCGACCGCGTCCGCCTTGCCCGTCAGTTGGAGCCGCCGCGACCGGAGCGAGAGCCCGCGCCGCACCGTCACCCCCTTGCGCACCTCGCCGCCGACCTTGTCGACCCGCTCGTGCGCGTAGGTGCCGCGCATCGTGTAGAGGTTCTCGTCGTACGTCTGCTCTACATGGATCAGCGCGCACTGGCGCGGGCAGTAGCTGTAATGCTCGATGGCGGAGATCGGCACCAGCACGAGATCATCGTCCAGCGTGTGCATCGCATTACCCGACCAGCGCCGTCAGCGCGACACCGGCGGGCAAGTCCGCCTTGTTGACCGTCACGGTGTAATCGTTGAATACGCGCGGCGCCGCGACCTCTGGATTGCGTGCCACCGTAATGCGCTCGAACAGCGTGTGCGCCGGGGCGTTGCCGAGATGACTCTCGTGCGAGAAGACGTACAGCCCCCGGCAGGACATCAGCCCGCGCGACGCCGAGTGGTCGAGATCCCACATCATCTGGATTGCCTGCCAGAAGAGTGCGAGGTCGTCCTCCGTTACTCCGGTGTCATTGGCATAATTGGGATTGAAGAAGCCATGTGCACGGTACAATCCGTACGGCACGATTGCCTTCCGGCCTATCTGACCGGAAGAAGCGAATTCCTCGTCTCCAGTAACCTCTCGCCCTGTATCTCCTGCATTCGTGAGCGCAACGCGAGTGATCGGCAGCTCGATAGTGTTAATTGGGTCATTTGAACGAGCGAAGGTCAGTTGGAGCGGCCCGCGCACCTGCCCACAGTTCCACTGCTTTCCCTTCTGCGGGGACTTCCCGGTGGTCATCACCGCTCCGAACAGCCGAATGTCGTAAAAGTTCTCGCACATCCACATCCGGGCATCGTCATCTGGCTGACTGGCAGGTTCTTTCCCAAGCGCATCGAACGCGCGCTTCTGTTGGTTCGCCAGGATTCCCCGGTGCTGAACGTAGATCTTGTATCGCGAGGCGTCTTTCTCGTCTTTCTTCGCCACATCGACAAAGTCGCGCACCTTCCGTTTGATCGCGACATCAGTGACGAGACCCTGCATCGTGTCCGGGTCCGTACGCGGCAGATTGCCCGCGTCGGGATCGCCGTTTGGATTACCGTCCGTTACATCAAAGAGTAGGACGAAATCGTGGCGGCGCTTGACATCGTTGCTGATAGTCGTGCTTGTGTTCATCGTCGGTCTTCCTCTCTATCAGGCGTTGTCGCCAGATTCATCACTATCGGTCTCTGTCTGTCGAGCCTTCCGTCGCTCAATTGCTTCCTGACGCGCTGCTCGGAGTGCGGCCACTTGCTGGTAAAAGCCGAGACCGAAGAAGCCGCGCTCTTCGAGCGAGAATGCGTGAGGTAAGTACGTAAGGCGAGAGTCAATTTCGTCGAGCAACTCGTTGATTCGATTTGCCGCTCCGCGATTGTCGCGTTGGACTTTTGTCTGGTGGTGTTTCGCTCCTTGCATGAGCCGACCGAATGTTGCTGCGGGGTTCGCTGCTGCCGCTCCGTAGTAGCGATCACCCACCGTGACAGAAACGCCGGGGATTGCGGCTTGTTGCAGATTTTCAAGAGCGGCAAGCAGTCGTCCACAGTGATACGCGACGCACTCACGATCCGTGGTGAATGTCGCGTCCGGTTCAAGTTGTACCAATGTACCCTCCTTGATTTTGCCGTGACTTGCGAGAATCAATTTGATCAGCGCGGCACGCGGATGTGCCGCATGTTGTCCCTGAGCAGATTGACGAGTCTCTACTTGATTTCGATACATCGCTTGGGTGAGAAAGCTCCACGGCAGGGGCGTACCCTTCAATGCCGCACGAACGAGGGTGCGCACTACCGTCGAGGAGAGGTCTTTCCTCGCGCGCACCATTGACAACGCAAGTGCCTCGACACCGAAGGGCGTCGCCTCATCGCCTGCATGTCCGATAATCCACTGACCATCGAACCAGCGTGCAAGAATTGTTTGCACTTCGCCCACGGTAGTATCGATCCAGTCACGTATGACGATGCGCCCTTTGCTCGCAGAAAGTGCCGTCGCATAAAACGGAGTCGCCGAGAACGTCGGCATCTGGCCCGTCTTCACAGCGGTCAGCAAGTTGTTCACATCTTCAATCATAGGACGTGTGAGGAATGACAGCCCATTAAAGGGAACATCCTCGCGTGTCCAGAACATGAAGGCCGTGTCTCCAAGACGAACCGAATGCTGCTTACTAGCGAGCAACCAATTTGCCGCATTGGTGAATTTCTCCGCGTGCTCGGCACAGATTGGCGAAGTTAGTGACGCGGTCAGACCATAGGAGAGGAAAGCGTCTTCGTTGGCGGAGATGATCGCGCCACCCGTTTCCGCGCCGGGAACCCCCATGATCTTCTTCTTGAGACGCCTGAGTACAGGTCGCCGTTCACCACAGACGATACATTGCATCACGGGGGCAGGTTTGTCGGGGTCTGCATCCGGGTCGTTCACTTCCGCCCAGAACGCCGCAACAGATGCCAACGATACGGGGAAGACAGCGAGATCGACGCGGAATGTGATGCGGGCCGTGTGATCGAAATTGTCCGGCAATTCGATCTCGTGAAGAGGGTCACGTTCGAGGAATGTTGCTACCGCAGCGACGGATGGCTCGTTTGTGTTTATCGCGCAGCGTCGTACAAGGTCACGATGCGCTATAAAACGCGACGCCGCATTCCCCGCTTTTGCCGCCTTTTCGTCCGCAACTCCGAGTGTCCAATCGGCATAGTCTGCAAGGAGCAAAGGACGAAGCACTTTTCCAGAACGGGTGACCTCTGGAACGGGCATAACAGCCCCATACTTCAACTCGCGCACGGTTGAATCATCTGTTGGTACAAGTTTCGGGGTCAGCAACTCTCCCCGCATATTCAGTTCGACGATGTATCGAACCGCTTTTCTGCTGTACAACGAGGGAAGCTGCTCATTAGCAGGGATGCGGCTGGCGTACTCGCTGAGGCGTTGCAGCAGCATCAAACACCTCCCCTGATAACTGGGTCGGAGGGACGCAAGATGCCATGATCCACCCGCGCCTCGAAGAAACGCGGCGTCCCGCGCCCGGAACCATCCGATGCGTAATCGAGATCATGCAGCATCAGGCCGAGGTCTTCGGAATAATCTTCCGGTCGCTCGGTGCCGTCCGGCGGGGCAAAAGAGGCGGAAAACTCCCGCGTGCCGAGGTACGGCATCGCGAAGCATTGCCCACGTTCCACGCGGCGACGGAACTGATCGCGATATTTGGCCACGTCCGCCTCTACGCCGGGTCGCACGGCAATTTGGGCGCGGATCACGTATGCCACGCAGCGCAGCCCCAATGTATGGCGTTGCGCGCGGTCATTCGTGGCGTCGTACCCACCGACGCCGCTCTTCTCCCAGCCCCGTGCGGCGCGTTCGCTGGCGCGGCTGTTCACCTCGTTGCGAAGTATGCTAAAATACCGCACGGGTTTGAGTACCCAGATTTCCTCGATCCTCCATTCCATCTCCGGCTTCCACAAGATCGAGGAAAGGATTCCCCGCGCCGCCGAGGGCGTCATCACTGGGTAGGACAAACGCTCTACCTTCATCTCTGGTCGTGTGAAGAGCGCGTACTCCCCCCAGACCTTCACTGCCAGCGGCGGATACGATGCACTCATCCCGAACCTCCTTTCTTACCTCCCAACTCGCAGATATGACACATGGAGCAATCTCTCGCCGCCCCGGTACAGCAGGGACCGCATCGTTGCTCCTCGGTTGGTAAACCGGGGCAACTCGTGTGAGCACCCCATGAAGTTGCAGCGGCTTCGCAGGGGCGGTTCGCGGACCGCCCTCCGCGTCCGCGTGGTGAAAATTTCTGTGAAAAGAGGGAACACCGGGCAGTCGCACCTCGGTGCGACCGTCCTCACGGGAAAGGGGCAAGATGCATGTGGTTTACGGGGGAGTGTATTCGGCGCGAAGATCGCACACGCGCAGCGAGAAGGTAGGAAATTCATTGGGGAAGGAAGAAGTTTGCAACACGAAGAGGAACCGTTCTGGTATCATGGGGGAGTTCCTTTCCGAGAGCCTCGCCTGCTGCGATTGGACCCGTTCGCAGGCGATGGCTCATTTTTTCGTCTGCCCTTTGTTCTGTGTCTTTGCTTGCCTCCTGTCCTCCGAGCGACGTGCGCATCGTCGCCCAGTGATTACCCCGTCTTAGCGCAATCATTTCAACACCCAGAGAGTCCATAAAATGGATTCCCTGCTATTGTCACCGCTTTACTTCGATTGTGCTAATACGGTAACAAGAGCAGAATACAGTAGAAGTCCCATTAAGTCAACGTATCTGTCACCTTGATACAACGAGCCAATCCGCATCGCGCGGTTTTCCCGTCACACCGTAGCGGTCGTGATAATCACCGTGCCAGATGCCGATGTCGTCCGTGAGCGCCTCGATTAGCCCGCTATCGCGATACTCCCGTGCGGCGCGACGGCGCACAGCGACGGTGAAGGGCTGGAGTTTCCGCAGCACGTACCGGGCGTCGGGGCCACCAACTCGCAGCCGGTCGGTTAAGGCGGCGACGGTCTTTCGCTGCGCATCAGTACCGTAGTCGGTGATGATGACCGTCTCGGTGTCATCCTCGATCATGCGGAACGCCTTGCGAACGGCAGGATAATCAAGAGAGGTGCGAAGCCACTGGATCTTGGACGCGGTGGCATTCGCGTCTACGTTGACCGCCCCGTAGAAAGCGGCGAAGTATTGCGTGGAGACGGCGGGATCGTTCGGGTCGAGATCGGCTCGGTTGATGAGGGCCTGTGTTACACCCGTCGCCGTCTGATACGTGCCAGGCGGGCCGTGCTCTCCCTCCGGGCGGAAGACGATCACGCGCCCGCGCTCCAGCACGCCTCCCCGGTTGCATCTCCCCGCCACTTGGATGATGCTATCAAGCGGGCCAAGGGCGCGGAGCACGAGCGGGAAGTCGATATCTACCCCTGCCTCAATCACCTGTGTCGCCACGAGACGGCACGACTCGCCCTTCTGTAGCCGCCGCGTCACCTCTGCGATCACATCCATCCGGTGCCTGCCACACAGCAGCGTCGAGAGGTGCAGCGCATCGGGATCGTCGAGAGCGGCGAGTAGGTCCAGGGCATCCTGCTTCGTGTTCATCACTGCAAGGCCCCGCGACGCGTCCCGCAACCAGTCCGCTACCTCAGCGAACGGGTAGGTGCGGTCAGTGCGCCACTCGTACGCGACGCGCGTCAGATCCGCGAAGTAGCGGGCGGCATCTGGCACGATCTCCCGCGCGCCGATCTCGCGGAACTCCGCGATGGCTTCAAAGGCGGGCTGCGTCGCGGTGGAGATGACGACCGTCGTGCCATAGTGCCGCACGAGTTGTCCAAGGGCATCAAGGATCGGTTTGAGCAGGAACGGTGGCAGGGCTTGTGCCTCATCGAGGATGATGACGCTGTTCGCGAGGCGGTGTAATTTCCGGCACTGCCCTGTCTTATTAGCAAAGAGACTCTCGAAGAGTTGCACGGTCGTTGTCACGACGATTGGCGCATCCCAGTTTTCCGCCGCGAGTCGGTGCCAGATGTCGGCAGGGCGATAGCCCGGTTCGTCGGAGTCACCCCCGACCGTCGCGCTGTGATGTTCGAGCACGGCGGGGTGGCGGTCGTCCTCGTCACCGAAGATTTCGCGATATACTTTCGCCGTCTGCTGGGTGATACTGATAAATGGTACTGCAACGATGACACGCTGCTTGCCATACTTCACCGCATGGCGCAGCGCAAATGCCATGCCGGAGCGCGTCTTTCCGCCACCCGTGGGCATCGTCAGCCGGAAAAATCCCGGCGGTTTCTCTGCTGCCTGGACGCACGCATCGTACATCTTATCGCGCGCCGCCCGTACGGTTTCTGTGCAGGCAGTTGCGGGTGCGGGTGGCTGCCGGTCGAAGCGTTCGAGGAGTGTCGCGAGTGTAAGGTCCCTTACCCGCGTCGTCGCCTTCCAATCGGTGAAGTGTCGCTCAGTGTCGAGATTGTCAGCGTCTACAAGTGTGGAGAAGAGAAGTCGCAGAAAGAGTTCGATGTCTAGTTCAGATTTGACATGGGGTGGCAACATGGGCGGAGCGATTTCGCGTATATCGGGCATATCCTGCTCTGCGAGAGCGATAGCATCGGATAACACCGGATCGTCCTGTCTTTTGAGAAGCCATTGCCGCAAGTCGCTTGGGCGGTGCAAGCCGCCATGATGACCCTGAATGAGCAAGGCGAGGACATCGAAGCCGCGCTGTACCGCAAGTTGTGCCCCCGCCGCCTTATGATCCGGCCCACGCGGTGGGGCAGTGTTCGTCTCACACGCAAGGAGGTACGCCTGAAACGCCGGGTTGTATTTGCCCACGTCATGCAACAATCCGACTGCATAGGCGAGTTTCCCTGCCCCTAGCGGCTCCGCGAACGTGGATGCGTCCGCCGCGACGTTCCGCAGGTGTTCCTCCATCGTTTGCGGGTCGCCCGCTGCGTTCTTTGAGTGCGCGTAATACATCGGTCGTTCCTCCTCGATGATGCCCTGTTTTCCTCTTGGTGCGACCGGCGATAGTGTTACAGAGAATCCGCGATCAGCATAACCGAACGTGCCGGACACAATTGTGTCCGGCGTTCCTGCATCGTTTTATTGGGCGGTGAGAACAGTGAGAATTGGTCGCTTACGAAGTTTAGAGGATCACCGAGTGCGCGCCGTGCGCACGAATTGGTTGGGCGTCGCGCTCGGCAGACGAACGAACTCCTTCCCTTCCGCTATCGTCTCGCTATGTTCGCCAGATGGCGTCGATTGGGCGAGTCTCCACTCCTCGACCGCCGCCCATCCGTGATCGCGATAGGTCGCCGCGACGACGACAAGGGCATCCGAGAGATCGCTATAGGTATCGATGAGGAATGCCGTTTCTTCGTCCCACAACTGGTAAATCATTGCAGTCAACTCCCTGAAATCAGAAACACGTCGCGGATGGTATCCCTCACTATGCGCCGGGGCCGCGAACGAAGTGGCCGGGGGTTGCGCCGGTGTGCGTGCCGTCGCGGAGGACGCGCGCGCCGTTCACCCAGACATCGCGGACGCCGACGGAGAGTTGGTGCGAGTCCTCGAAGGTGGCGCGGTCGGCGATGGTCTGCGGGTCGAAGATCACCACATCGGCGTAGGAGCCGGCGCGGAGGAGGCCACGATCGCGCAAGCTGAGGCGGTCGGCCACCGACGAGGTCATCTTGCGCACGGCGTCTTCGAGCGTCAGCACCCGCTCCTCGCGCACGTATTTGCCGAGCACGCGCGGGTAGGTGCCGTAGGAGCGCGGGTGCGTCGGGCCGCGCTTCGCCGCCCAGGCGGGATCGACGCCGCCCGCGTCGGTGGAAATCTTGATCCACGGCTGCCGGAGTTGCTGGGCGAGGTTCTCCTCGGTCATCATGAAGTAGATCGTGCTGATCCGCTGGCCCTCGGCGACGAGCAGGTCAATCGCCGTGTCGAGCCAGTCCGTGCCGCGATCCGCAGCGATGGCGGAGAGGCGCATGCCGTTGTACGTGCGCAGTTCCGGCCGCTCCAACCCAACGGGCACGATGCCGTCCGGCCCGTTCAGTGCGCCCATTGCCTCCCAATCGCCGGAGGGATTGAGCGCCGCCTCGCGGATTTTCGCGCGCATCGCCGGGTCGCGCAGGTTCTCGTAGAGATTGCCGTCCGCCGCAGCCCACGGCGGCAGGACGGACGACAGCCCCGTGCCACCCGCGATGTACGGGTACATGTCCGCCGTCACGTCCTGCCCGGCGTCGCGGGCATCGTTGATCATCTGGATGGCGGCGACCATCTTGTGCCAGTTCTCCCGCCCCGCCGCCTTGAGATGGTAGACCTCGACCGCGACATTCGCCCGCCGCCCGATCTCCAGCGCCTCCTGCAATCCTTCGAGGAACTGGTCCGCCTCCGAGCGCAGGTGCGTGATATAGACACCGCCGTACTGCCCGACGACCGTGCAGACATCGACGATCTCGTCCGTGCCGACGTAGGTATCGGGCGGGTAGATGAGTGCGTAGGAGACGCCGAACGCGCCGTCCTCCATCGCCTCGGTCATCACGCGGCGCATCGTCGCCCGTTCGTCCGCGCTGGCGTCGCCCATCGCCATCCCCTTGGCATACTGCCGCAGCGTGCCGCCGCCGAGGAAGGAGCCGACGTTCGGCGCGACGCCGCGCGCCGTCATCGCCTCCAGCCAGTGGCGGAAGCGCGTCCAGTGACGGGCGCGCTCCTCCCATTCGGGGAGATTGGTGAGGAAGATGGCGTTGCGCATCGGCGCTTCGATCAAGCCGCCGAATGGCGCGGGCGTCCACGCCTCGCCCATGATCTCCGTCGTCACGCCCTGCGTGATCTTCGAGAGGCACTGCGGGTCCTCCATCAGCGGTAGGATCGAGTGCGACTGGATGTCGATGAAGCCGGGGCAGACAACCATCCCCGCTGCGTCCACCACCTCGCCCGCGTCCTCCGCCGCCAGTTGGCCCACTGGCGCCACCGCCGCCACCCGCTCCCCGACAATCGCCACATCGCCGTAGAACCACGGATTGCCGCTCCCGTCCACCACCCGCGCGCCCCGGATCAAAACATTACTCTGCATCGATTTCTCCCTCTCCTGCGACAAGTTTCGCCACTTCGGTCATTGGGATATACATACGCTCTTGATCGGGAATGTCGCGGAATCCGTGGCGTGCGTAGAATGTGCGCGCCTCGGGGAACGGGTCAACGACGATGAACATCACGCCAAAGTCATTGTGTCTGTGACAGCGGCGGAACGCATCATAGAGCAGTGCCACCCCGAGGCCGATGCCCCGCCAGCGGAGATCGGTGGCGAGACGGCCGAGCAGGACGGCGGGCAAGCGCGGGTAGCGCGGGAGCCGCTTGCGATCTGCTTCGGGCAACGCAACCGCTTCCAAATCCGACGCACTGAGCGTGTAATAGCCGCAGATGTCGGCGCTATTCTCCTCACACGCAATATAGACGGCAGCAACACGACGGCGGACATCCTGCCCCGCCGCGCGCGTGAGATATGCATCAAGCGACGCATTACCGCTCGAAAACGCCGATCGATCATGATGCTCGGCCAGCCGCTGAATGAGGTAGCGCGGCGCACTCACTCCTCAGACGAGACGATCAGTGCGGCGTGACGCTGCCGCGCGCGCCTGAGTGCAGCATTGGGTTCGCGCGGGTTAAAAAAGGACTCGATCAACGCAACCGATGCACGTTTAGAGAGCGGAATGACTTCGTGCCGACGAATAATCTCCTCTGCCGCCTGAACCGCGTTGCGCTCGATGAACGTCGTCACCGAAACATCCTCAAGCGATGCCGCGTGCTCGATCGTCGCTTTGATCTCCGGTGTTACCCGCGCCACAATCCGTACCGTCTTCGGCGTGTGCCTCTGGGTTCGCGGCGTCGTTGCCGTCTCCATCATCGTACTCCTATCTCGTCATGCCACGGGGCGTCGACATGATTGTACGCCATATTGGCACACAAATCAAGCGAGAGTGGTCATTATTTCCCGTGCAATCCGAGAAAGGTGAGCATCGCTGCGCCGGTCTTGATGCCCTTGTAGAAGCGTTCGATCTCCAGATTCTCGTTCGGGGCGTGGTTCGCCTCGTCAGCGTTGGCGTACGGGACGCCGAAGGCGGGGACGCCGAGCGTCTTCGTGAAGACGTAATCGGGCAGGCTGCCGCCCATCGCGGGGACGAGCAATGGCTCCTCGCCCTGGCCCACCGCGATGCCGCGCCGGATCGGCTCGGTGTACGGCGAGTCGAGCCGTGTCTTGGACGGGTCCATCGACCCCTGCCGGATCACTCGCACGCCGGGCGCGTGGCGGCGGATGTGCGCCTCCACCTTCGCGAAGATCTCGTCCGCCGTCTGCGACTCGACGAGGCGGATGTCGCACTTGGCGAACGCCTCGTGCGGCAGGACGGTCTTGGAGCCGGGGCCGCCGTAGCCGCCGTGCAGTCCATTGATCGTGAAGGTGGGCCAACTGGAGAGGCGCTCGTAGAAGCCACGTTCGAGCGGCTGGTCGAACGCCGCCAGATCGAGCGATTGCTTCACCGCGTCCAGATCGATGGGTAAGCCCGCCAGCGTCTCCTTCTCCAACGCCGTCGGCGGATCGACACTGTCATAGAAGCCGTCAATCGTCACGATCCCCCGATCGTTCTTCATCGTGGCGAGCAGTTGCACGAGCGTCCAGATCGGGTTCGGCACGACGCCGCCCCAGTTGCCGGAGTGCAGGTCGCGGTTCGCGCCGCGCGCCTGGAGCTCGAAACTGAGCACGCCGCGCACGCCGAAGCGCAGGCGCGCGTGGCCATCCTCATCCACCGGGCCGTCGCTGGTGATGACGAGGTCCGCCGCCAGTTCGTCGCGGTGCTCGCGGGCGAAGACGGGCATCTGCGGGCTGCCGATCTCCTCCTCGCCTTCGAGCAGCACTTTCACATTGCAGGGCAGCGCACCGCGTACGGTGAGGAGCGATTCGAGCGCCAGAATCTGCGCGAAATGCTGCCCCTTGTTGTCTCCCACGCCGCGCGCGTAGAGCCGCCCATCGCGGATGGTCGGCTCGAAGGGGGGCGAGAGCCATTCGTCCAGCGGGTCGGGCGGCTGGACATCGTAGTGGCCGTAGAGGATCACCGTCGGCGCGCCCGGCGCGTCATGCCGCTCGGCGAGCACCATCGGCCACCCGGCGGTCGGGATGATGCGCGCCGCCAGCCCGATGCGCTCCATCACGTCCGCGATATACGCCGCGACCTCGGCGATCCCCAGCCCGTGCGCGCTGATGCTCGGCCGCCGCACATAGTCGATCAGGCGGTCGAGGAAGTCCTGCCGGTGCGCGTCCACATAGGCGAACACATCGCTCAAATCAGGCGCGGCGGGCGACGACATAGGCACCTCCAAACGAAGCAATGAGCAACGAGCAATGAGCAATGAGTGGCAGAGAATGGGGGTGAGCGGCGAGCGCGAATGACCGGGCGCTGAGTATAGCATCCGGCATTTTCTCATTGCTCATTGCTCATCGCTCATTGCTCAGTGCTCCCGAGACGATCGGGAGTTCCTGGAAGAGGAGCATATTGTCGTCGGCGGCGAGGCGGTTGTTGCGCTCGAAGCCGCAGCCGAGGCAGCGATGGACGACCATCGGCTCGCCATTTGGCCGCGTGAAGCGGCCGACGGGGGCCATCTTCGCGCCGCAGTCGCTGGCGCGGTCGCCGGGCCGCCCGCCGTCCACATGGCGGGAGTAGAGGCAGAGCGGGCAGTGGTTGCGGTGCTTGCCGCCGCTGATCGTCGGCCCGATGAAGGCGCGGCAGTGGACGCACTTGAACGATTCGCGCCCCTCGCGCACGGCACGGGTCGGGCCGCGTCGTGTGGCATCACGCGGCGTCTCGCGCGGCGTACGCTCGGGCGCCCGCTCTTTGCGGCGCTCGCGGGTTTTCGTGCGAGATGGGATAGTCTCATCTTCGTACAGGTCTTCGTCGTGATACATGGGAATGCTTCGCTCGTATCTCTTTCGGCACCCACGGGGGGTGCCCCTCCACCGATGTTCCGAGAGTATGAGAGGCGATTTCGGGCATGTCAAACAGCCGCTCAGTCCTCAGTCCTCGTCTCAAGAATGGTGTCGGCGAACTCGGACATCGTCTGGCGAGCGAGGACGGGGTCGGCCAGGCGTTCCTCGGCGGGGCGGTCGGTCGTCGGGGCGT
>JBPCMC010000402.1:0-3847 GCA_051002645.1 Thermomicrobiales bacterium | reverse complement strand
CTGGGCACACGCGACTTTTCGCATGTCCGGTGCGGACGCGGAGATGGTAAAAGTCCCCCGTGCCCTCATCGAACGCTTCACCGAGACGCTCTGCTACGTCGCCTGATTGGGGAAAGTCGAGCTTAGGAAAATGTTGTACAAATTCCTCGCGCAACTGGCGCAGGCTATCGGGTATCGTCTTGGGATGTGTTTTTAGCCATTCTTGCAGTTTGCCCCGCCAATCTCCGGTCTGGTCAACCATCTTCCTGCTCCTTGTGAAATAGGGAACGCAATCGTTCGATCAGCATATACCGATCGGCTGCATTCTGGAGGTCGACGCGCACGTCAATCGTTGCGACTGAGATCACCGTATCATGGCTCACAAGACCGAAATGCGTCTGCAATGGTGCAGCCATTCCCGCCGTTTGCGGATAGAGGAGCAGCACACGCGGGCAATGATACCTGTGCGCGTAGGCGTGCATCTGATAGAAGTCGTCTTGTGATACGCCGAGCGTGGTATCTGCCGCATTGAGACGCTTGTATTTCGTGTCGATCAGGAGCGGGAATTCGGTGCTATCGCGGAAGGCGATGTCGGGCCGGAGTTGAAAGACGGGCTTGCCGTTCGTGTGGGCGAGGAAGCAAGTCGCACCGCGTGATTGCACGAGCATGTCGCATCGTTGCAGGGCGGGCGGCAGGATTTCGTCGCGATGGCGACGGATGAAGTTGGCGATGAACGCCTCGAAGAGTTGGTTCATGTCGAAGACAAAGGCGAAGGTCGTCAGGTCGTCCGCCGCGAGTTGGAGTGCGCCACCATCGAGAAAGAGGCGGGCGAGATTGAGGAGCGGTGCGTACCGCTGATTGAGCCGTGTCAGCAGCGTCGGACTGGCGTCAGCGGCGGTTACTGACGGGAGCAGCGCCACCTCATCCATCCATTGCCGCAGATCACCGAGCAGTCGGCGGTTGTTCGCGTCGCGGGTGAGATGCCAGAGCCGTTCGACGACGTAGCGAAAGACCCGATTGATCGGGTTGTCGGCGGTGAACTCGTCGTATGCGACAGCGAACAGATGCTTGCGCTCGGGGCGGCGCAGTTGTTCGGTGATCCGCCACGTCCCTTTCAGTACGGGCAATTCCGCCTCGACCGTCTGGTAATTGCGGGATGCGCCGCGCTGCCATTCCTCCATCAAGTGGGACGCGAAGAGGCGCGTGAGGATTTCGAACCAGTCGGAATCGCGGCGCACGAGTGGCGCAATTTCGTGTTCGCGGATCGGTAACTGCCCGGCATAGGCGAGGAGATGGAGCAGGTTGCGAGTCGCTTCCTGAGCGCGCTGCTGCTCCGGCACCGCCTCGTTCGCGCGGTACATCTTCGGTAGTATCTGTACCGTGCGATGCCCGAGACGAACGACACCGACATACTGTGCCGCTTGAATCTCCCGCTTGGCATTGCGAATCGTTGGACGGAGCACGTCAACATTAAGTGTCCCGCGTAATCGCTCGAAGATGACGAGATCACGATCAGTCCAGCAGAAAGGCTTGCTCTCATGCTCGAACAAGGTCAAGGTCGCTGTCATGGTGCAGCCTCAGCAACGGTCGCGAGATAAACGCGATACGTCTCCGCGCCGTCCACCCCGCCACCGCCGAGCAGCGCGGTGTTCGCCGCATTGACAATCGCGTCCACCCGCTGCGTGGTGATGTCGCCCTGTACGACGGTGATGCGCCCATTGTTTGCCGCCATCATTGCGCCCTCCGCGTGGTATCGTCCGCACGCTCGGCAGCGTAGCACAGGCGTTCCGGCCTGGGAAAGGCCGCAGCGGGTAAATTCCGCGCTTGCGTGCCCCTCCGCCGCTGTGGTACAGTATCGGTCGCGCCCGAAAGGGGCGCTCATCGCGTGCATGTGTGATATGCGTACAAGAGTGAGGCAAAGGCGATGCATCCGTTAGTTCAGAGCGTTGGGGACAAGTTTCTCCGCACCGATATTCCCGTCTTCCGCACTGGCGACACCGTGCGCGCGAGTGTCAAGGTCGTCGAGGGCACGCGGGAGCGCATTCAGATCTTCGAGGGCGTCGTGCTCAGCCGCCGGGGTGGGGGTATCAATGAGACCTACACCATCCGCCGCATCGGCGCGAACAGCATCGGCGTTGAGCGCACCTTCCTGCTGCATTCGCCGCGCGTAGACAAGTTGGAAGTCGTTCGCCGCGCAAACGTGCGACGCCAGCAACTTTATTACCTGCGCGATCTGACGGGCAAGAAAGCCCGCCTCAAGGAGCGCCGCGAGCAACATCCCGTCGGCAAGCGCGCCGCCACCCAGACGGCGAGCACCGGCGCAGACTAGGGTCGAAACCGTTTGAACCACAGAGACACAGAGGGCACAGAGGAGACGCAGAGAAGAGACAAGACTTCTTCATGAGCCTCCCTCGCTTCTCGACTATCGCTCATTGACCGGCCCAGACAAGCGGGCCGGCTTTTATTTGACTACGGAGACATGAAGAGCACGAAGAGGGGAAGAGAGGAAGAGAATGAACCCTTTTCCCTTTTCCTCTCTGCTTCGTGCTCTTCGTGTCTTCGTGGTTCAATTCCCCCCTTCGACATATTCCCTTTGCTCCGCAGATGTGCTACTATCCACAGTGTACGTACATAGATGGCAGGCAATGAAGAAACGAGGGAGGGGACGATGCCACGCGGCGCGACACGAGTGCTCCCCACGCTGGACGAGGAATTGCGTCTAACGCGCGATGGTCACGGGCCGATTGCGGGCGTCGATGAGGTCGGGCGTGGCGCGTGGGCGGGGCCGCTCGTCGCGGCGGCGGTTGTGCTGCCGCCCGTCTTCTCGCCGCCGCTCGCGGAGGAGTTGCTGCTGCGCCTCGCTGGGGTACGCGACTCGAAGACCTGCACCGCCGACGAGCGGGCGACGCTCGCCGCGACGATCCGCGAGGTGGCGAACGGCATCGGCGTCGGCATCGTCACCTCCCAGGAGTTGGATCGCTACGGACTGACCGTCGGCAACTGCCTGGCGATGCGCCGCGCGGTGGAGGCGCTGCCGTGGATGCCGGGCTATCTGCTGCTCGACTGGGTGCGCCTGCCGGAGTTGCACGTCCCGCAGCGCGCCTTCGCCCGTGGCGACGCGACGAGCCTTTCCATCGCGGCGGCGAGCATCATTGCCAAGGTCGAGCGGGACGCGATGATGACAGCGCTCGACGCCACCTACGCCGGCTTCGATTTCGCCCGCCACAAGGGATACGGCACGCCGACGCACCGCGCCGTGCTCCGCCTGCACGGGCCGTTGCCGGTGCATCGCTACCGTTTCGCGCCCGTCCACGCCGCCGCTGTCGCCATGCGCACCTACCCGCTGGAAGCGGCGCCGGAGATCGTTATCGAGCCGGTGGCGGGCGTCACCGGTATCGCCGCCCGGTGACGAAGCCGCCGAC
Organism: Thermomicrobiales bacterium; assembly: GCA_051002645.1. Taxonomy (GTDB): domain Bacteria; phylum Chloroflexota; class Chloroflexia; order Thermomicrobiales; family JALYUS01; genus JALYUS01. Next base: position 446 of record JBPCMC010000402.1, on the reverse strand, counting down.
GCGCAACGCGGCCGTCGGTGCGAGCGGCGAGCGCATCGCCGCCCTCTTGCTCGAACAGGCGGGCTGCACCATCATCGCGCGCAACTGGCATTGCCGGGGCGGCGAGCTCGACCTCGTCGCGCTCGACGGTGACATGCTGGTCTGCGTCGAGGTCCGCGTGCGCAGCGAGGCGGGGCACGGCACGGCGGCGGAATCGGTCATCGGCGTCAAGACGAAGCGCGTGCTGCATGCCGTCGCCGCCTTCATCGACGCGCACCCGGAGCACGCCGACCGCCTCGTCCGTATCGATGTCGTCGCCATCACCCTCGACCGCGCCGGTCGCGTTGCCGAGACGCTGCATATCCGCGACGCGATCAACGAAGCATAAACCGGTGGGGGGGGGGGGGGGGGGGGGGGGGGGGAAGAGGAGGGGGAGAGAACACGAAAAAGGAGAAGGGGGGGGAAAG
>JBPCMC010000401.1:0-3120 GCA_051002645.1 Thermomicrobiales bacterium | reverse complement strand
GAAACAGCAACGGTATCGGTCGAATTATCGAATCGTCGATCCGCTACTCTCTGCTGCTTGACAGCCAATACCGTATCTCTGGGCAGATGGGGTTAGGCAGTCCCTATGTCAGTCGTCCTTGATATTTGGCCGACTTCGCGACGGCGGTGTATGCCGCGAGCGCGGCAGCGGACGAGTTCACCCGCCAATCGGTCTCTTTGTTCTCATTGAACCAGACGACGGCGCGGACGCGGGGGAAGCGTGATGGGAGATCGGTGAGCAAACCCTGGGTGATCCAGGCCGCTTTGTTGCCGCCCACTTCTGTGGAGGCGGTCTCCGCGATCATGAACGGCTTATTCGTCAATCGGGTGAGGTTGCTGTAGGTCGCGCCGAAGACGGTTGCGAGATCCGCCCAGGCGGACCACGGCTGCGTTGTCCCCCAGTTATAGCCTTCCATGCCCACCCAATCGACGTAGCCATCACCGGGGTAGAATGTGCGGAACTGATCGGTGGTCTGGTCGCCGACATTTGGGGACCAGACCCAGCGGACGTCCGTCGCGCCCTCCTGCCGGAAGATTGCCCAGACATGCCGCCAGGCGGTGATGAATTGCACCGCAGTGTTCCCGTTCACGCCGACGGACCACGGGTACCAGTTACCGTTCATCTCATGGGCGAAGCGGAGATAGATCGGCTTGCCCCACGCCGCCGCCCCACACGCCCATTGATGGATGTAGGCGTCATAGGTCCCGGCGATGATCTGCTGGAGGCTGTACGCTGGCTGGGCAACGGCTGCCGTGTAATCCCAGGGTTCCCACGTCACCAGCGGCATCGCCTTGCGCGCGACGACGGCGTTCATCGCGACCGGATCGAAATCGCGACCGCCGGGATGCGCCCAATCCTGATACCACGTCACAACCGCCGGTGAGGCGCCAACGAGCGCCGCGAATTGGTCGATCTGTGTCGGGTCGCCGGGTGCGCCCGGTATCCATGCGCCGAGCGTGATCGTGTTCACTTGCGTCCTCATGTTCGGACCAATATCTGCCGCCGCTGCGGGGGTGTTTGCCAGGGGTAGGAGTGACGCGCCGAGTGCGGCTATTGAAAGGGTTATGAATCGGCGCCGCTCCATAGGATTCTCCTCAAAACAGAGAGCCACGATACATTGACTGCAATCTATAACGCGACACGGCGATAAGTGTGACGGTTCGCGTGCTCCATGACGATTCTGACAGACTGCGCGATTACGGTCGCCGGTAGTGGCTCAGTTTGAAATGGTCGGGGGTGGGATTTGACCTGCGAGGCACACGTCTACCGTGTCGCTTTGCGCTCACGCGCCGCGCTGTCCGCCGACTCACGCGCGGCCTCTTCCGTCTCATACCATCCGAGGCGTGCGCCGGTATTCTCGATGAGATACGGATCGCCGTGCGCGAGACGGACACCATAATGGCCCTGGGGATACTCGTAGAGAACTATCACCCATTCCTCATCTCCCACATTGTATACTGGGATGCGGGAGGACCAGCGGTGGGTGCTGGGGGGAACTTTCGCCATCTTTCTTGCCCCATTGCTTCTCAGCCATCGCTTCTGCGCAAGCCTTGCGTTTCTCTGGCGTCATCGCTGCCCGCGTCTTGCTGCCCCACGTTACCGCAAGGCACAGAAGGATTCAAACTGACCCACTAACCGGTCGCCGCATCGGATGGACGATTTCGCCCTGGGGCGGGATAATCGCCGTGGCGTCGCCGATGATTTGCGGCGCGTACCGGCGGCGTCAGGGAGAACCAGCGTGCCCTTCGTCACCTCGCTTCGCTCAACGAAGACACGCGTCGCGTCGGTCGTGGCCGCGCTCGTTGTCGCGGTCGCGCTGCTCGCCATCCCCCCGGCGGCCGTTTCCGCGCATGTCGCGCTCGTCGCCGCGACGCCGGTGCCGGGGAGTACGGTCGGCCAGCCGCCGAAGATGGTGCGCGTCCGCTTCGATGAAATTCCGGACCCGAAGTTCAACGACATTACCATCCTGGACACGAGCGGGAAGGCGGTCGCCGGTGGCCCGGCTACCGCCAGCGCGAGCGACCCGGCCGTCGTCGAGGTCGCGATCACCGCGAAACTGACGCCGGGGCTGTACACCGTGACGTGGCAGGCGCTCGCGCCCGACGGCCACCTGACGAAAGGAAATTACCCCTTCACCCTTTCCAGCGGTCTCGGCCCCGCGCCGCCGACCGAGCCGCAAGCGGTCGGCGCGCCGACGAGCGCATCCGCCGCGAGTGCGTCCACGGTTTCCGGCAGCGGCAACCCGTCGGTCCTGGCGGTCATCGTCCGCTGGTGGCGGTACCTTGCGCTCGGACTGCTTATCGGCAGTTTCGGGCTCGCCGGGCTCGTCCTGCGGCCCGCGATGGCGGCGCTGGACGACGGTGACGCGGCATGGGCCCGCGCCGTACGCCTGTTGCGACCGTGGGCGCTCGGCAGTCTGGTTGCCTTCATCCTCGCCCACCTCGCGACGCTGATCGTGCAGGCGGCGACGGTGGCGGACATCGGCATCCTCCAGGTACGCGGCGAGACGCTGCGCCGCCTCGTTTTCAGCACCACCTATGGCGGCGTCTGGCGCATTGTCGCCGTCATCGCGCTCCTGCTCCTCCTCGGCATGATCGTGACGCCGCTGCCTTTTCGACGCGCACGACCGTCGGCGCTCGGCGTGATCGCGACACCCCGACCGGCGACGCGCGCGGACGCCGCAGCTGGCTCCCCGCCCGGCGCGCTCCGGGAATGGCAGATCGGCCTCGCCGCCGCGCTGCTCCTCGCGGTGGCGTTGACCTTCAGCAGCCACGCCATCGAGAGCCAGCATCAGCCGGTGCTCGCGTTGATGGCCGACGCGGCGCACCTCGGCGCGATGGGCCTCTGGTTCGGCGGATTGCTCGTCCTGCTCCTCGCGCTGCCGCGCTGGTTGCGCCCACTCGACGGTGAGGCGCGAACGGTGTATCTGGCCGAAACGGTCGGGCGGTTCTCGAACCTCGCGCTCGCCTCGGTCGGCTGCCTGATCGCGACGGGCGTCTACGCGATGACGCTGCACACGACGCGCGGGACGATCCTCAACACCTCCTACGGCCAGACGCTCCTCATCAAGCACGCGCTGATCCTGCCGCTGATCGGCAC
>JBPCMC010000400.1:0-10872 GCA_051002645.1 Thermomicrobiales bacterium | reverse complement strand
GCGGTCTCTCGCGCAGGCTGAAGCCTACGCCACCACGGACCGTTACCGCAGACCCGTCGCGAGCACGACCGCCGCCGTCCCGCCGTCCGCGCGGCGCTCTTCCGCCCGGATGGCGTCCAGCATCTCGCGCGTCAATGCGGCGTGCAGCTCCGGTGCAAGCGCCGCGATCTTCGCCGCCATCCGGCGGTTGTTGCGCAGCATCGCCTCCCAGCGCTCCTCCGGCGTTCCAATCCACTGCACGGGGAGGTGATGCATCGCCTCTTCAATGTGCCGGAAGCCCGCCATGCGTAGTTGCTCCGCCAGTTCCCCCGGCACGGCGAAGCGGAAGCGGTGCGGCTCGCCCGGCGCGGGCTCAGGCAGGTCTACGTAGTGACGGACCACCGCGAGCGGCCGCATCTGTGCATTCTGCTCGGGTGGCCCCCACAACAGACAGACGGCCCGGCCACCCGGCGCGAGCACGCGCCGCATCTCGCCGAGACCCCGCTGGACATCCGGGAAGATCATCAACCCGAAGCGGCACGTCACCGCGTCGAAAGAGCCGTCCGGGAAGGGGAGCGCCGCGACATCGGCCTGCCGGAAGGTGATATTGGCGATGCCGCGCCTGCGGGCGTGCTCCTCGGCCATCGCCAGCATCTCCGGCACGAGATCGGAGGCGGTGACGTGCCCATCCGGGGCGACAGCGGCGGCGAGGGAGAGTGCCGGCTCGCCCGGCCCGCTCGCCACATCGAGCATCGTCATACCGGGCATGATAGCGAGGGCGGCGATCATCAGATCGGTTGCCGCCTGCCACGACGTTGCGCGCGTCGTCGCGGTCTCGCGCCACCGGGCGGCGCGGGTAGTCCAGCGCTCCTGGTCTGTCTCGTCGGCATGGTCCGGTGTGTGCATCATCTATCGCCTCATCTGCTGGACGCGAACCGTCCCCACCGGGGAGTCGCAGCGTACGTGAATCGCCCCGCTACGGCAAGCGCCGGAGGGACCTACAAAACCGCCAAGGCGCCAAGAACGCCAAGAAATGCGGAGAAGAACAGGGATTCCATCTCTTTCCCATCTTGGCGTCCTTGGCGTCTTGGCGGTTCATTCCCGGCCCCCGTCCTACCCATTTTTCCGGGTGTACCGTCCCCCATACGGCTGATACGCTCCGTATCAACCCGGCGCATACTGGCCGCAGACGGGAGGCAGGGGCTTCCCGCACTTCATAGGAGGTTTTTTTGCATGGCATCGCTTTCTTCCGAGACGCAGAGCGTCTTGCTCAGCCTCTCCAACAACCTCGCCGACGCGGTCGAGCGTGCCGGCCAGTCCACTGTCGCCGTCCACGCGCGGCAGCGGCAGCCCGCCAGTGGCGTCCTCTGGCGTCCGGGCGTGATCGTCGCGACCGACCACACCATCGAACGCGACGACGACATCACCGTCACCTTGCCGGACGGCAAGAGCGTCCCCGCTACCCTTGCCGGGCGCGATCCGAGCACGGACCTCGCCATCCTCAAAGTCGATGGCGCCACCCTGCTGGTCGCGGTGGTCGGCGACGCGGCGGCGCTCCGGGTCGGGCACATGGCGCTCGCCGTCGGGCGATTCGGTGAGGGCGGGCTGGGCACGAGCCTCGGTGTCGTCAGCGCGCTCAGCGGCGCGTGGAACACCTGGCGCGGCGGGCAGGTCGATCAATTCATCCGCGCGGACGTGACGCTCTATCCCGGCTTCTCGGGTGGCCCGCTCGTCAACGCGGCGGGCGAGATCGTCGGCATCAACACCTCCGGCCTCTCGCGCAACATGGGCCTGACGATCCCCGCCGTGACCGTCAATCGCGTCGTCGATCAGTTGCTTTCGACGGGGCGGATCGCGCGCGGCTACCTCGGCCTCGGCTTGCAACCCGTCCGGCTGCCCGATACGCTCAAGCAAGCGGTCGGCACCGAGAGCGAGACGGGCGTCATCATCATCTCGATCGAGGGCGGCGGCCCGGCGGAGCAGGCGGGCCTTTTCATCGGCGACATCATCGTCACGCTGGACGGCACGCCCGTTACGGATACCGACGCCGTGCAGGGGCTCCTCGGCCCGGACCGGATCGGCAGCGCGCTGGCGGCGAAGATCGCGCGCGGCGGCCAGCCGGTCGATGTGCAGATCACGGTGGGCGAGCGCCCGCAGCGGGAGGGCTAAATTCAATGGCGGTTATTGCGGACGAACTGACACAAACTCCCTCCGCTCTCACCGACGCCTTCGTGGAGATGGCCGAGCAGTTGCGCCGCTCGACGGTGCAGGTGCGCGGTCATCGCGGGCCGGGTGGTGGCTCCGGCGTCATCTGGCGGGCGGACGGTCTCATTATCACCAATGCGCATGTGGCGCGCGGCCCGAAGGCAATCGTCGAACTCTCCGATGGCCGGACGTTCGATGCAACGGTCACGGCGCGGGACGAGCGGCGCGACCTCGCCGCCCTGAAGGTGGACGCGACCGATTTACCCGCCGCCCTGATCGGTGATTCCGACGCGCTCCGCGTGGGCGCGCTCGTCCTCGCGGTCGGCAACCCGCTCGGTCTCACCGGCGCGCTGACGACCGGCGTTGTTCATGCGGCGGCGTCACCCGATGGCCCCCGGCAGCATGGCTGGGTGCGGGCGGATGTCCGCCTCGCCCCCGGCAACTCCGGCGGCCCACTGGCGGATGCGCGCGGCCGCGTGATCGGCATCAACAGCATGATCGCGGGCGGTCTCGCCCTCGCCGTGCCGAGCAACGCCGTCGAGCGCTTCCTCAGCGGCAGCGCGGCGCGCCCCGCCCTCGGCATCACGATGCAGCCCGTCCGCCTGCCGCTCGATGGGCGGGTGATCTTCGGCCTGCTGGTGATGGAAGCGGCGGCGGGCAGCCCGGCGGAAGCGGCGGGCCTGCTCACTGGCGATACGATTATCGGTACGGGCGGCGCGCTCTTCGCGCGGCCGGATAGCCTGATGCACGCGCTGTACAACCTCGTGCCGGGCGATACGCTGCGGCTCGATATCGTGCGCGGCGGGCGGCGCACCGCCGTTGCTGTCCACCTCGGCGCGGCGGAAACCGACGAGGTACAGGCGCAAGCGGCGTGACACGGGTGCTGGTCGCCGCGCCATCGGCGGTCGTACGGGCGGGGCTGGAGGCGCTGGTCGCTTCCGGCCCCGGTCTCGCCGTGGTCGGGCAGGTGGCGAGCATGGAAGCGGCGGCGCAGGCGAGCGAGGCGCTCCTGCCGGATGTCGTGCTCGTCGAACACGAGTGGGACGATGAAACGCTCGTGCCGGGCCTTCTCGCCCTCGGCGTGGGCGGTCACGTCCCCGCCGTCGTCGTGCTGACGGAGAACCCGTCGGCGCTCTGGGCGGCGGTGGCGCTCCGCTCGCGCGTGCGGGCCGTCCTGCCGCGCGAGGCGACGGCGGCGGAGATCATCGCGGCGGTGGAGGGAGCGGCGGCGGGCCTCGTCGTTCTCCATCCTGACACCGCCGAGGCGGCGCTCGCCTCACTCTCCGCTGTGCCCGCGACGGTGGCTGCCACCCCGGTGCAGCTACTCACACCGCGCGAGGTCGAGGTGCTCCACATGCTGGCGGAGGGATTAGGCAACAAGACGATTGCGCGACGGCTCGGCATCTCCGAGCATACCGTCAAGTTCCACGTCGGTTCGATCTTCGCCAAACTGAACGCCTCCAGCCGTACCGAGGCAGTCACCCTCGGCGTGCGGCAGGGCTTGGTGATGCTCTGAGAAGTAATGAGTAACGAGTAACGAGCGACAAGAGAAGGGCGAAGCGCCTCCATGCTTTATACTCGCTACTCGTTACTCGCTACTCGTTACTTCAGATGGGGGATTGGGTGCGTACCGAAGAGATTGAACAGGTCGAAGAAGAGCGGCAAACGGGACGGCTTGAGGCGTTTAGCGATGGCGTCTTCGCGATTGCGGTGACGCTCCTGGTGCTCGAACTGCGCGCGCCGCTGCCGGGCACACTCCACGAGGGCGAGAGTTTGCTCCATGCGCTCCTGCACGCATGGCCCGCCTATCTCGCCTTCGTGACCAGTTTCGTGACGATCCTGATTATGTGGATCAACCATCACAACATTTTCAAGCTCATTGCCCGCATCGATCACACCTTTCTCCTGCTGAACGGCTTCCTGCTCATAACCGTCACGTTCATCCCTTTCCCGACCAACGTCATTGCGGAGTACATCCGGGAGCCGGAGGCGCGTACGGCAGCGGTCTTCTACGCGGGCACCTTCCTGCTCATGGCGATTGCCTTCAACCTCGTCTGGCGCTACGCGGCGCATGACCGGCGGCTCCTGGCGCGCAATGTGGACATGCGATTGGTCAGCATCATCAACAAACAGTTTCAGATTGGCCCCGTGCCATATGTCCTCTGTGTCGTGGTCGCCCTCATCAACGCCATCGCCGGGTTTGCGCTCATCATCGCGCTTGCGGTCTACTGGGCTTTGCCGGAGCATCTGCGACCGGGGCCGAAACTGGAGCGGGGCGAATAGAATCGGGCGCGGTGGCGTTACACAGGATATGCATACGCGCTACGCCGGATTACCTACAATGAAACGACGGATGCTGCCGCATACGATCGGGGCGGCGGCGCGGGTCTGGGGCGTCCTCGTCCGTATCCGGCTCGAACGGTTCATTCGCAATAACGGGAGAGCGACGATGGGCGCAGACGAGGCGATCCGTAGTGAAGTCCTCAGTTGGCCGGGTGTGACGGAGGCGCCGCACCGCTTCGGCGGTGTCGAATTCTGTCTCGGCAAGCGCGAGCTCGGCCACCTGCACGGCGACTACCTCGCCGATTTGCCCTTCCCCGTCCGCATCCGCGAGGAACTGGTGCGCGACGGCAAGGCAATGCCGCACCACATCCTGCCCCAGAGCGGCTGGGTCAGTTACCCGATCCGCGATGCGTCCGCCGTTCCGGGCGCTCTCGACCTCTTCCGCCTCGCCTATCAGCGGGCGACGGGATTGAACCACAGAGACACAGAGGACACAGAGAAACGCAGAGAGGATACAAGGAATTGAAGAAGAAGTGATCGCCCCTTCTTTCTCTCGTATTTCCTCTGTGCTCTCTGTGTCTCTGTGGTAAGGATCAAGGAGTAGTGATTGGCACAACGTCCAGGTGGTGGGCCGGGTGGGCCGGGGGGATTTACGCCGCAGCCGGGGGGCGGGAAGGCGCTGCGGCGGGCCTTGCTCTATTTGCGCGCCTACTGGCGGGATGCGCTCGGCGCGCTGGTGGCCCTCTTCATGGTCTCGGCGGCGAACCTCGTCGCGCCGCAGATGATTCGCCTCGCCATCGACGGCGGCATCGCGCACCACCGGCGCAATGACCTGATCCTCGCCGTGGTGGGGTTGGTCGCGGTCGCGCTCGTCCGGGGCGTGTTCAACTTCCTGCAGGGGTTCCTCGCGGAGCGCGCCTCGCAGGGCGTCGCGTACGATCTGCGTAACGCGCTCTTCGCGCAGATCGAGCGGCTTAGTTTCAGTTACTACGACCGGGTCGAGACCGGCCAACTGCTCACCCGCGTGACGAACGATGTCGAGCAAATCCGCACCTTCGCGGGGAGCGGCGTCGTGCAACTCGCCTCGGCGCTCGTCATGCTCGTCGGCAGCACGGTCCTGTTGCTGCTCCTGAACTGGCAACTGGCGCTGGTCGCGCTGGCGACCATCCCGCCGCTCTTCGTGCTGCTCTTTGGCTTTGTGCGGCGCATCGGGCCGCTCTTCGGGCAGGTGCAGCAGATGATCGGGCGGCTGAATGGCGTCCTGCAGGAGGACCTCGCCGGCATCCGCGTCATCCGCGCCTTCTCGCGCGAGGAATACGAGACGGCGCGCTACACGGCGGTGAACGACGAACTGCTCGACAAGAATCTCCAGACGATCCGCGCCTTCGCCAACAACTTCCCCTTCGTCTTCTTCTTCGGCAACCTCGGCACGCTGGCGGTCATCTGGTACGGCGGCTGGCAGGTGATCGGCGGGCGGCTGACGGTCGGGTCGCTCGTCGCCTTCAATACCTATCTCGGCTTCCTGCTCTTCCCGATCCTGACGATTGGCTTTCAGGCGGCGGGTATCTCGCGGGCCGGGGCGAGCGCCGTGCGCGTCTTCGATGTATTGGACGCGCCGCTCGATGTCCACGACGCGCCGGACGCCGTTGCGCTCCCGGCGATCACCGGGCGGGTGGTATTTGACGATGTCCATTTCCGCTATCCGGGCAGCGAGCGGGATATTCTGCGCGGCGTGACCTTCGCCGTCGAGCCGGGGCAGACGGTGGCGATCCTCGGCACGACAGGCTCCGGTAAGAGCACCCTGATTAATCTCCTGCCCCGCTTCTATGATGTGACGGGCGGCGCGGTGACGGTGGACGGCCACGACGTGCGCGGTGTCACCCTCGCCAGTCTCCGCAGCCAGATCGGCATTGTCTTGCAGGAGACGCTGCTCTTTAGCGGCACCGTGCGGGACAATATCGCCTACGGCAAGCCGGACGCGACGCAGGCGGAGGTCGAGGCGGCGGCGCAAGCGGCGCAAGCAGAGGGCTTCATTGAGGCGCTGCCGAACGGGTACGAGACAGTCGTCGGCGAGCGGGGCGTCGGCCTCTCCGGGGGGCAGCGGCAGCGCATCGCCATCGCCCGTGCCCTGCTCGTCGACCCGCGCCTGCTCATCCTCGACGACAGCACCTCCGCTGTGGACGCCGAGACGGAATCGCTCATCCAGGAGGCGCTCGACCGCCTGATGCGCGACAGCCGCCATACCGCCTTCGTGATCGCCCAGCGCATCAGCACCGTGCGCGACGCCGACCTCATCCTCGTCCTCGATGAGGGCACGATCGCCGCCCAGGGCACCCACGCCGAACTGCTGCGCGACAGCCCGCTCTACAACGACATCCTCGGCTCCCAACTCATCCCCGACACCCGCGAGCCTGTCGTGGCGGGGGTTGAAAACGTATGAACCACAGAGGCACAGAGGACACAGAGAAGAGACAGAGAAAAAAAGCAAATGATGAGAGAGTGAAAGATAATCTCCCTCATCTCCTTCCCATCTCTGTGTCCTCTGTGCCTCTGTGGTTCAATCCGGAGGTTTGATCCATGGCGCAGGCGATGCGGGTGGCGGCGGAGACGGCGGAGGAGCGGGCGCGGCATCGCGGGGCGACGGCGCGGCGGCTGATCGGGGAGGTGGCGCCGTACCGGGCGCGCATCCTGATCGGCTTCGGCTTCATCGTCGTCGGGGCGGCGGCGCAGGCGGCGGGGCCGTACCTGATCGGCCGGGCGATTGACCACGCCATCTTGCGGGGGGACCGGGCGGGGCTGACGCGGATCATGCTCGCCCTGCTCGCCGTCTATGCCGTCGGAGCGCTGGCGACGCGGGGGCAGATCTTCCAGGTCGGCGCGATCGGGCAGCGCGTACTCGCCTCGCTGCGCGCCCGCCTCTTCGACCGCCTGCAGCGCCTGCCGCTCGGCTACTTCGACCGCCGTCCGGTCGGCGACCTGATTAGCCGCGTGATGAACGATGTGGACACGCTCAATCAGTTGCTCTCGCAGGGCTTGACGCAGTTGCTCGGCGCGCTCTTTAGCCTGATCGGTATTCTGATCGCCATGCTGACGCTCAATCTGCCGCTCGCGCTCGTCAGTTTCCTGATTATCCCCGCCGTGCTCGCGACGACGACTTCCTTCTCGCGGCGGGCGCGCAAGGCGTTCCGCACGACGCGGGAGACGGTCGGCGATGTGACGGCGGAGTTGCAGGAGGAGATCACCGGCGTGCGCGAGGCGCAGGCATTCAACCGGACGGAGCGGAATATCGAGCGTTTCCGGCTGCGCAACGCCGCCAACCGCACCGCGAATGTCCAGGCCGTCGCGATCACCGCCGCCTTCTCGCCGGCTATCGACATCCTCAGCACGCTCGCCACCGCGCTCGTCATCGGCTTCGGCGGCTACCTCGTCTTTCACGGCAACCTGACGGTCGGCGTGCTGGCGGCCTTCCTGATCTACGTGCAGCAGTTCTTCCGGCCGATCCAGTTGGCCTCGCAGGTCTACACGCAGTTGCAGTCCGCGCTGGCGGGCGGCGAGCGCATCTACGCCATCCTCGATGAGGAGCCGGAACCGGCCGATCCGCTCGGCACGCCCGCCCTCGGTCGGGTCGCGGGGGAGATCGCCTTCGAGGATGTCACCTTCGCCTACAACCCCGGCCAGCCCGTGCTGCACGGCGTCGATTTGCGGATCGCGCCGGGGCAGACGGTCGCGCTCGTCGGGCAGACGGGGGCGGGGAAGACGACGATTGCCAATCTCATCCCCCGCTTCTACGACGTGACCGCCGGCGCGGTGAAGGTGGACGGCCTGGACGTGCGCGCCGTGACGCGGCAGAGCCTGCGGCGGCAGATCGCCATCGTCCTGCAGGAGCCGTTCCTGTTCAATGGCACGATCGCGGCAAACATCGCCTACGGCAACCTCGACGCGACGCGCGCGCAGGTCGAGGCGGCGGCGCAGGCGGTGGACGCGCACGGATTCATCGCCGCGCTGCCGGAGGGGTACGACACCGTGCTCGGCGCGGGCGGCGGGACGCTCAGTCAAGGGCAGCGGCAGTTGATCGCCTTCGCCCGCGCCATTCTCGCCGAGCCGCGCATCCTCATCCTCGATGAGGCGACGAGCAACATCGACACCCGCACTGAGGCGACCATCCAGCGCGCCCTCGGCACCCTGTTGGCGGGCCGCACCAGCATCGTCATCGCCCACCGCCTGAGCACGATCCGCAACGCCGATCTGATCCTCGTCGTCGAGGGCGGCGCCATCGTCGAGCGCGGCACACACGACGAACTGATGCGCGCGGGCGGCCGCTACGCCGACCTGTCACGGCGGCAGTTCCGCGATATGCCTGCCGCTGTGGCCGCATCGCCGACCGACGCAGCCACGGTCAGTGCGTAGACGTACGTTCATATACCTTCAATCGTATTGACTTTACGGATGTATTTGCCTATATACTCGTGGCGTCGATCTCCGTGCTACAAGAAAGGAGTGCCTCCGTGAAAGCGGCGAACGATTTCAAGGCGTTCATTCTCCGGGGCAATGTCGTGGATTTGGCGGTCGGCATCGTCATCGGGGCGGCGTTCGGCGCGGTCGTCGCCGCATTCGTCAAGGACCTGATTACCCCCTTCATCGCGGCGATTGGCGGCAAGCCGGACTTTGCCACGCTCGGCTTCACGATCAATCACAGCCGCTTCCTCGTCGGCGATTTCATCAATGCGATCATCTCCTTCCTGATTATCGCGGCGGTCGTCTTCTTCTTCGTTGTACGCCCGGTCAATGCGCTGATGAACCTGCGAAAAACCGAGACGCCCGTCATCGCGAAGACGCGCGAGTGCCCCTACTGCGTGAGCAGCATCCCGATCGCGGCGACCCGCTGCGCCTTCTGCACGCAGGAAGTCCCGCCGGTCGGCGCGGCAAGCATGGCCTGATAGCGGATGAGTTCCCCCATACCTCGTCAGGGGATGGGGGCTCTCCCGCGATCTCGATGCTGTTAGTTCTGCGGGCTACTCTCCGGCGAGGATGCGCCGTGCGGTCTGGGCAATCTCGGCGTTGGTGTAGGCATGGCCATCGATGCCCCACCCACCGTCCGGCACCTCGCTGATCAGTACCCAGGTGCGTTCCACGAGGCTCGGATCACCCGCCGCCGCAGCGACGATCGCGGTCATCTCCTTGACCACGCCCAGCTTCTTCTCGCGATCGAGCACGCCGACGGGTGTCAACACTTCGATGCGCACGTAGTTGCTCTCACCTGCCGCATTGCCCAGTGCGTCGGGTTCCAACTCATGGATGAACGCCGCCGTGTTCTCCGAGAAATAGGGGATGACCGGTACCCCCTCCCACCGCATCATCGCCGCAGTGAGGGCCAGGGTCAGTTCCCGTTTGTTGGCGAAGGTTCCGGTGGCAGCGGTCACATCGATCATCGGCATGGCACTCTCCTTGCATACTATGACGCTCGTCATAACGACGAGGCGCAGGGTACACTATGATGATGGTCATAGTCAAGGAAGGATCACATGGGTTCGGATAGTCGGGAACGGATGGTACAGAGTGCCGCAGCCCTCATCGGTGCACATGGGCTGAACGCGACCTCGTTCGCAGACGTGATCGCAGAGAGCGGCGCGCCCCGCGGGTCGATCTACCACCACTTCCCGGAGGGGAAGAAGCAGCTTGCCGAGGAGGCGATTCACTGGACCTCCGAGCAGATCCTCGCCTATCAACGCGCCTGCGTCGCAACGACGGCAGCCGACGTGCTGAAGTGGTTCGTCGATCTGTGGCGTCAATCGCTGCTGGCTTCCGGCTGTACTGCGGGGTGTCCGGTGGTCGGTGTGGCGATCAACACGCTCGCCGGTGAGGTGGATCTGATCGCGGTGGTGCGTGCGGCGTTTCAGTCCTGGGTGGCGCTGTTAGCCGCGCAGCTTGAAGCGGTCGGTGTGCCCGCGCAACGCGCGGCGGCGATCGCCCTAACGGCACTGGCGGGGATGGAAGGGGCGCTGATTCTGTCTTGGGCCGAGGGGGATAGCGGGCCATTGGAGGCGATCGCGGACGAACTGCTGCGCCTGCTGCCCGTGGAGACCACCGGGAGTGGGCAAGGCCCATGAAGGGGGCTCTCCCGCACTCTCGATGCACCAAAATCGATGAGCCGCCAGTCGTAGCAACGGCTACCTCGTTCGGCACCGGTCCGCGCATCTCTCATCACGTTTTACGCGCGTTCTGCTCGGTTCGGCGACCAAGAACCGAGTATTCTGCATCATCGAGAGAGCGGGAGAACCTCCCTCCTCTGACGAGGTGTGGACTCCCCTTCTCCCGTATAGCATCGTGTACGGGAGAGGGGCAGAAGGTGGCGCCCTATCCGGCGCGGGCGAACTTCTGGAAGGTGTGGCAGCCGTCCGGCACGAG
>JBPCMC010000399.1:0-8075 GCA_051002645.1 Thermomicrobiales bacterium | reverse complement strand
GTCGTAGGTCGTGTCGGTGTGCGCGCCCGTCGGCAGCGTCGTATCCGTCAACTTCTCATTGTCACTCGCGTAGGTGTAGGTCGTCGGCTGCCCCTTGGCGTCGGTGATCTGGGTGATCTTGCGGTTCGTGTTGTAGACGTAATCGGCGTGGTAGCCCGCTGCGTCCTTCGACTGGGTGATCTGCCCCTTGTCGTCGTAGGTGAGCACCGTCGGGTTCCGCGCCGGGGTCGCGTCGGTGATCGTCGTCGTGCCCGCCAGGTCACTGCCCGCGCTGTAGGCGACGGTGGTCGTCAGCCCGACGCGTGTCAGGGTCGTCAGCCGGGTGCGCGCGCCGCCCTCGTAGCCGAAACTGGTGATCTTGCCGCGCGGATCGGTGATGCTCGCCAGGTTGCCCGTCGTCGGATCGTAGGCGTAGGTCGTCGTCCGCGTCACCCCGGCGGCGACCGGCTCGACGACGCTCGTCAGGTAGGTGCCCGTGTAGCCGTACTGCCACTGCCGCCCGCTCGGATCGGTGATTGTGTCGATGAAGCCGTTCCCGCCGTAGTGGAAGGTGATCGTCCGCCCCTCGGTGTCCGTCACCGTCGTCAGCTGGCGCGTCGTGCCGCTGTAGTTGAAGGTGATCGTGTTGCCGTTGCGATCCTGCTCGCTCGTCAGCCGTCCGGTGCCGTCGAAGGTGTACTTCATCAGTGAGGCGTGGTACTGCAGGATGTAGGTCGACCCGCTCTGCGAGAGCGTCGCATCCAACCCGTCCGGCTTGAGCCAGTCGGTGTCCGTGGCGTTGCGCTTGAAGCCGGTCTGATACCCGCTCGCCCCCTGCAGGACGACGTCATGGTTCGGGTAGAGCGAGAGCCAGAGGTCGGGGCCGCTCCCCAGCGTCCAGTGGTCGCCGAAGGCGCCCCGGTAGACGCCGAGGCTGTTGTAGGTGCGCGCCACGGCGAAGTCGAGGCCGATGCCGGGCAGGGCGAGGTCGCTGGCGGCGACGAGCAGGTTGCCGCTCGCCGCGTTGACGCCGACGCTGGTGCGGTCGTCGAGCTGGCTACCGGCAATGGCGTAGAAGGGGCGGCTGCCGAGGTCGGGCTTGATCGTCCCGCCATTCGGCACCCCCTGGTAGGTGATGGAGAGGAAGGGCTTCCCGCTCGCGTCGCCGCAGGTCCGCGTGCAGAAGCGCATGTTGTCGGTGTTTGCGCCTTGGGAGTCGTCGTTGTCGAACATCAGCCCGTCGTTCGGGTACGTGCCATTGATCCACCCCTGGGCGAACGCCGTCACGTCCCAGGAGCAGAAGGAGTAGACAATGCAGTTGTACGCGAGGCCGTCGCGGTTCGTGCCGGAGTCCGCACGCTCCTGATCCACCGTCGCCACGACCCGTGGCTGCTGGCCGGGGAGGCCCACCGCATCTCCGCCGTTATTGCCCCACGGATGCCCCGCCGCCCACGCGACCGTGCCCGCCGACCAGGGGGTGGTCAGCCGGGAGACGCCGACGTAATTCCAGCCAGTGGTATCGTTGCCGTCGGTATCCTGATAGTACTGTAGCGCCATGTAGACGTAGGCGCCGGTGATGACAAGATTGCTGTTCAGGCCGCTCGTGTCGAACTGCGTCAGCGCGTGCGTGCCCCCGTTCGTCGGATCCCACGCGATCGCGTTGAGGTTTTTCGTGCCGCCGTCGCAGACGTTGATTGTGCGGTTGGTCGGGTCGATGAAGCAGTCCTGGCCGCTGAGCAGCGGCGGGATGACGGCATCTGGGTCGATGGTCACGGGGTAGGCGCGCGCCGGGTCCTTCAGCCACGCCGCGTCCGCCGTCAGCGTCGCCGTCGTCCCCGCCAGCGCGAGCGCGACCTTCCCCGCCTTGCCCGCGTGGTCCCGCATCGTCGGCGGCGCGAAGGCGAACCGCACCGCCCCCGCGCTATCCGCGAAGTCGATCCCGCCATTGGTGTTGTCGCGCGGCGTCAGCCCGCCGCTCGTCTGGATGGTATACGCATACGCGGGGGGCGCCGCCGCGCTCGCCAGCGTCAGCGTCTCCTCCACCGCGTCGTTGTTTGCCGCGTAGCCGACCGTCACCCCCGGCAGGGCATTTGTGTAGGTCGCCTGGTTGCCGCAGGTCGCACTCATCCCTTTGGCCCCGACGAGGGCGAAGGAGACCGACTGACCGCCGCGCGCCACCGTCACCGGGTTGGCCCCCAGGTCGCTCGGGAAGGCGGCGGTGTAGCCGTTACCCTTGTTCTGGTAGGCGTAGCCCGGTGCCGTCGCCGCCACCAGTGTGTTATCGATCGGCTGCCATTTCCCCTGCGCGTCCTGATAGTTGAGCGAGCCCGCCCCGATCACCGTCTGAAACTTCCCGTTGCCCGCGTCATAGGTCCGCGCCGTGCGGGTGCGGCTGGCGGGCAGTTCCTTCTGTGCGAGGGCGGGCGGCACGATGTTCGCCGTCCGCCCTGCTGTTGCAGGCGTCCCCGTGCAGGCGGGTGCGGCGGGCGTAGCCGTGGCGGTGGCGCAGGGTGCGGCGGTTGCGGTCGCCGTGCCGACTGGCGTCCCGCTTGCGCAGGGGGTCACGCTCGCTGTCGCCGTCCCTGTCGGGGTCGCGGAGCCCGTCGCCGTGCCCGTCGCCGTTGCCGTGCCCGTGGCCGTGCCGGTCGGCGTCCCCGTCGTGGTCGGCGTCGGGGCCGTCGTCGCGATCGGCGGCGCGCTCCCCACGGGCACCCGGCTCGCGTCCGGCGGCAGCGGTGCGGTCGGCAGCACCGCCGGCATCGGGATCGTCGCCGCGATCGGCGGCAGGGGCGCGGTCGGCAGGACTGCGGGCTGCGTCCCCACCGAACTCACCCCGCTCGGCACCGGCGCGGTGGGCAGCGTCGCGGGCTGCGTCGCCCCCGCCTGCGCCGCTGCGAACGGCGCGTGCAGCGCGGACACGACGGGCAGGGCTGCGGTCAGCAGCAGCACGAGGGCCAGCACGATGCGCAGCGGTCGCTTCATGGCGTTTCGACTCCCTATCCCGCGCCTTCCCGGCGCCCGATCGATCCCGCCTGGCGCTAAGCCTGGTCGTCCTTGAGGAAGCGCGGCTTCGGCGCCTCCGGCGGCGCGAGCACCACCGGCCCCGTCACCTTCGCCAGCCGCACGCCCGGCTTGTCCTTGCGCGTGCCGACGATCCGATACGAGAAGGCGCCCGTCGCTTGCGGCGCCCCCTTCGCCTGCACGGTGAAGCCGGTCGCCTGCACGGTGAAGCCGGTCGCCTCCCGCTTGGCGACGAAGAGATTGTTGTGGTCGTCATACTCGCTCAGGAAGACGTGGTACTGCTTGGTGTCGATCAGCGCCGCGAACTCCGGGTCGATGGTGATCGCCGCTTTGCCCGCCGCCAGCGTGCCGGTGCCGAAGTCCTCGAACCACGCCTCGGTCGCCTCGACGCAGTAGACCAACCGGTGCGTGCCGTCGCCGAAGGGTACCAGCGCGCTCTTGCTGCCGGTGACGGCGAAGTCGCCCGCCACTGTCACCTTGCCGCTGAAGTATCCCGCGTAGGCGCTGCCGCTGCCGGAGCCGTAGAGGGCGGCGTAGTTGGCGGCGGACGAACTGGCGAAGAGGGCGTGGTTGGCCGCCGGGCCGCCGACAGTGAGGTTGCCGACCACCACGCTAGTGCCGGTGAAATAGGCCGCGTAGCTCGACGCATTGCTCGTCGAGCCCGCTACCGCCGCCGCGCTCGCCGCAGTCGTCTGCCCAGCCACGGCGGTGCCGCCGGGGGCGGTCGTCGTGCCGTAGACGCCGTACTGCCCGGCGCCGAACACCCCGTTGCCGTTGCCGCTCAGGCCATAGACGCCGGTGGCGCTGTTCCAGGCCACACCGAAGACGCCATAGCCATTGGGGGTGTCATTTTCCCCGTAGACGCCCGCCAGCCCATTGCCGTTGGTGTATCCCTGGATGCCATCGGCGGCAGCCCGCAAGAGATTGGTGTCGTTATTGACGATCCGGAACGCGGGATTGCCGCTGACGGCGGCCAAGATGTCGGTCATGGCGGTGGCCGCTTGGTAGCCGGGGCTGTTGGCGCTGTTGCCGACGACTAACGCCTCGCCCTGGGCGGCGGTTGGTTGGCTGCCCCGGGTCGCGAGCACGCCGGCAACGAGGGCGGCCGCCCCGGCGATCAGGCCGCGTCGGCGCAGCTGCCGCCGGTCAATGGACAGCGCGGCGGTGTCGTTGCTGTCGTGGGCGTGTTCGTCCGCGTGGCGTTGGTCGGCCATTTCCCCATCCCCTTCGCATGCACCGGGCAAACCGGTCCGACGGCCCCGCACCGCCCAGGCTCCCACGCCTGGCACGGGACACACATACACGACCCGCAGAGACAACAGAGGAGAGCGGATGACGGGTAGGATGTGATTCGCATGTGGATCACGGGTATCGTGTCCGTACCCTAACACGATAGTAGTCTCCTGTCAATATCTTCCTCGCATCCAGTCTTTACTCGACATAATAGTACTAGGAGTAGAATGATATATCGTATGCGTTCGCATTGCGCCACAGCAGAACAACGGGAAGTACCAGGTACATTGCCGAGAACAGGTGCGAAAAGTGCGATTTGTGATTATCATTGTCTCTGCGAGCGATGCTGGCCTCATTGTCTGGGGGCGACGAGAAAGAAGGGAAGAGGATGCGAAACCGCGATTGGTGGGGTGGGCGGTCGTTCCGGCTCAGTGTCGTCGCGCTCTTCGCGCTGCCGCTGCTGCTGGCTGCGTGCGGCGGCAGTAGCACGGTGACCAATACGCCGACGCCGACCAAAGCGGCGACAACGTCCGCGCCTGCCGCTCCCACCGTCCCGGCCCCGACGACCGCCCCGGCAGCGGCGACTGCCGCGCCCTCCGCGTCAGCGGGTAGCGCAGCCTCCGGGACCGTGGCGGCTGGGTCTCCCAGCGCGGCGGTGAGCCGGACGGCGGCCGCCGCTACCGCACCCGTCGTGGCCGCGCGCGGCACCGCCCCAACCAAGCGGGGGGGTGGCGGCACGCTCAAGGTGCTCTCCTGGCAGGCGCCGACGCTGCTCAATATCCACCTCTCGCAGGGCGGCAATAACTCCGAGGCGGCGCGCGTTGTCGAGGAGCCGCTGGCCGTCATCTCCGCGAATGCCGCCACGCCGGACGTGCCGATCCTCGCGCGGGAAATTCCCTCCGCCGCGAATGGCCAGTTGGCGGCGGACGGTAAGAGCGTGACCTGGAAACTGCGCGACGGCCTCAAATGGTCCGATGGCACGCCCGTCACCGCCGATGACTTCAAGGCGACCTGGCAGTACGCCATCAAGCCGGAGAACAGCACCTCGACCGTCACCGATTACAGCGCGATTGCCAGCGTCGATACGCCGGACGCGACGACGATTGCCATCACCTTCAAGCAGCCGACGGCGACGTGGTATCTCTCCGGCACGACGGCGCTCCTGCAGAAGGCGCAGATCGCCCAGTGCGCGGACCCAAAGAATTGCGCGATCAACACCACCCCGATCGGCACGGGCCCATACAAGGTGAAGTCGTTCACCCCCGGCGACAATGTGCAGTATGTCATCAATGACAACTACCGCGAGGCGAATGCCCCCTTCTTCGACGCGATCGACTGGAAGGGCGGCGGCGACGCGGGCACGGCGGCGAAGGCCGTCCAGACGGGCCAGATCGACTGGGCGTGGAATCTCCAGGTGGACCCCGCGACGCTCAAGCAGGTGACGGACGCGGGCAAGGCGCTCGATGTCACCTTCGGCTTCGGCGTCGAGAAGATTCAGATCAACTTCTCGGACCCGAACAAGGATGTGAACGGCGAGAAGTCCTCCGTGCAGGCGCCGCACCCCTTCCTGACCGACCCGAAGGTGCGCGAGGCGCTCTCCTACCTGATCGACCGTGACAGCATCACGACCAACCTCTACGGCGCGGCGGGCAAGCCGACCTGCAACATCATCCCGAGCGTGCCGCCGCAGACGAACTCGAAGAACACGACCTGCGCGTTCGATGTTGCGAAGGCGAACCAGTTGCTCGATCAAGCGGGCTGGGTGAAGGGCGGGGACGGCATCCGCGCCAAGAATGGCGTGCCGATGAAGGTCGTCTTCTCCTCGACCGTCAACCCGATCCGCGAGAAGACCGAGCAGGTAATCAAGGTCGCCTTCACGCAGGCAGGCATCGGCATGGACCTCAAGAATGTCGATTCCGGCGTCTTCTTCGGCGCGCCGACCGACGCGGATTCCGCCGAGCGGTTCGAGCGGGACTTGCAGATGTGGACGCTCGGCCCCCTGCTGCCGGACGCGCAGGTCTTCTTCGAGGGGTTCACGACCAAGGCGATCGCGCAGAAGGCGAACAACTGGTCCGGCGACAACTATGACCGCTTCAGCGACCCGAAGTACGACGCGCTGGTCGATCAATTGACGAAGGAGCAGGACCCGGAGAAGCGGGCGCAGTTGCAGATTCAGTGCAACGATTACCTGATCAACAACCACGTCGAAATCCCGGTCGTCGACCGCGCCTCGGTCAACGGTCACCGGAGCGACCTGATTAACACCAACCCGACCCCGTGGGATTGGTCGGTCTGGAACATCGCCTACTGGCAGATCAAGAAGTAGGGTGGGAGCGGAGACGGAGCCGGTCGCGATTGCGCCGCCACACGGGATGAGCCGCCGCACGCGGCTCTCCTTGCTCGCGCTCTGCGCGTTGCTCGGCGGCTCCGGCATCCTCCATTTTCTCGTGCCCGCCCCGTACCACCGCATCGTCCCCGCTCCGCTCCGACCGCAGGCCGCCGCCATCGTCGCGGCGAGTGGTATCTGCGAACTGCTCTGCGCGGCCCTCCTCGCCCTCCCGCGCACGCGACGGTTCGGCGCCTACGCGACGGCTGCGGTGCTCGTGGCCGTCTTCCCCGCCAATATCCAGATGGCGCTCGACTCGCTCCATCCGGGTCTGTCGCTCTCACCGGGCCTCGCCATCGTCTGGCTACGCCTGCCCCTGCAATATCCGCTCATTCGCTGGGCGTTGCGCTTCCGCCGCCCCGACTGACCACCCAGACAGGAGCCAGGCGATGATCGCAGACGCATCGATACGACCGTTCTTCCGCGACCTTTACGACCTCTCCCAACGCGTCGACAACCCTCGGGTGCTCCTTCCGATCTGCGTTCTCTTGTTGATAGCCCTCGTCGTCATTCGTATGCGCAAGTGATCGACACGCGAAAGGCGGGGAGGCAATCCCCGCCTTTCTTCACATCCTTCGCGTCGGGCCGGTGGCTATCCGTCCAGCCGGTGCTGCACGAAGTAGGTGTTCGTCCCGACGAGCAGGGGGGACGTGCGCGCTACCACCTTGCCGTCCACTGACTGTACCTCGAAAAGATAGGTTCCCGGTGGATCGATCTGCTCGGGATCGAAGTCCGAACTGGTGAATGTCCCCGAGGCGTCGGCGACGAAGGGCACGGCGCCGGGGATCAGTGGCACGCCCGACGGGTCATAGATCTGGAACCCGTATGCCGCGTTCGGTGTGAGGCCCGTCACCTTCAACATACTGTGCGTGCCATAGGAAATGGTCGCGGGCGTATAGGTGATGCTCGCCGCACTCGCGGGCCCCGCCGCCGTGAGGAGCAGCGCCCCCGCCACCATGCCGCCCGCGATGAACCGTCGCAACCCCATGCCACACCTCCCCTATTTTTCCGCGAGACCCCCGTCCCGCGCGTGGATGCGGGCAGTATGCAATAGGAAGGGCAGCAACACAATGGTGACACGTCCGTTCTCGTCGCGCACCGCGCGTTACTTCGGCAGGGCGAACCAGGTCTCGCGGAGAAAGACCGGTGTGTCGGTGTCTGCTGCATAGGTCTGCGTGGCGGTGACGCGGTGTGTGCGCGCGTCCATGACCAGGAGGTGGTAGGCATCGGGGCTGCCGCCCGGCGGCGATGCGCCGACGCTGCCAATATAGAGGAACTGACCATTCGCGCTCCATTGCATCGTCAAGGGGCGCGCATAGCCTTGATACTGCTGTTGCAGCAGGTGTGCCGTTTCGGTGAAGGTCGCGAGATCCACGAACTGCACGCCCCGGTCGGTCACGTCGTAGGAGCCATCATCGCGCGGGTGGACCTCCGTGCCGGTGATGGCGAGTGTGCG
>JBPCMC010000398.1:0-7114 GCA_051002645.1 Thermomicrobiales bacterium | reverse complement strand
TATCCTAGACACCGCACCTAGTATGGCGTTGGCGTGGCTGGTGTGACTGCGGCGGGAGGCGGGTCGGCCCCCCCCACGCCACCATTGCCCGGCCCGATGATCTGGCAGAGCGACCCGACGAATACGGCGAGCACGAGCGCGGCGCGCATGAGCCACGCGCGCCGATTATGGATCCGGCTGAAGATTTGCCCGCTTTCCGTCTGATGCATTTCTGTACACCCCATTAAGTCTCCCATACGGTCAATGCGACTCCCTCGACTATCGTACACGCTATGTCGCGCGTTCGCACATGCACATGTCGATCCACCAGCCCATGCGCGCGGCGTGTGATGCAATTGTTATATCGCCGCGATAGCCCCCTTCTCGCTCATCACACGCATGAGGGAGGCGCGGGCATTCGCAGGCGCCTCCGCAGATGAAGAGGCCGTGGAACAACCATTCCACGGCCCTCATGCTTACGTGCGCGAACTCCGCAACGGGGCGTCGTTCCTATCCGTCGCCGAGGCGGCGGGCATAGTGCGCCTCGTCGCCCCCGCCAGTGCGCGGTGGCGCGGGCGGCGCCGCGACGGACGGCGCGGGTGCAGCCGGTGCGGGTGCGGCGGGTGCAGGCGCGGATGCGGCGGGCGCGGCAGGTGCGGCGGGCGCACTGCCGGCCGTCACAACGACCATCGCGTGCATATTAGGGTGAATATTGCAGTGATAGGGAAACGAACCGGCCGTGGTGAAGGTGATGCTGCCGGACTGCCCCTTCTGCAACGTCCCCGTGTCGAACGCGAACGCACTGCCCGGATCGCTCGTCGCCGTGTGCGGCGCCGTGTCCTGGTTCGTCCAGACCACCGTCGTCCCCACCGGGACGGTCAGCGGCGTCGGCTGGAAAGTGAAGTTCATGATCGTCACCGCCACGTTAGCGGCCTGCACATCCTGGTTGAGCGCCAGGCGGCCGAGGCCGGCGAGCGGCACGGCCAGGAGCGCGGCGGTGACGACGCGACGGCGACTGATCACCATCCCCGATTTCTGCATGGAACACCCTCCTCTGTTGTCTGCGCACCGACGCCCGGTGCCAAACGCCAAAACCCAATCCGCACTTAACCAGTACGGCGTGTCGCGCCTTTTGGATTGAATGCGGTGCCTCCCCACCCCTAACCCCTCCCGACACAGGAGGGGAACTGATACAGGTATGCTGCTCTCCCGTTCCGTCTCCCCCTTCCCCCGTGGGGAAGGGGGCTGGGGGGTTAGGGCGCACCTTGACGCACTCGCCGCGCGTCCGTATGCTCCCGCCTATGTTCGCCTACGTCGGCTGCTACACGACACCGGACCGCAAGGGGCGCGGCGAGGGAATTGCGGTCTACCGAATCGACGCCGATTCCGGTGCGTGGTCGCGCGTCCAATTGCTCGCGGACGTTCCCAACCCCTCGTTCCTGACTGTCGATCGCGACCGGCGGTTCCTCTACTGTGTCCACGGTGGCAATACGTACCGCGCGGTCAGCGCCTTCGCCATCGACCGGCAGACCGGCCAGTTGACCTTCCTGAACACGCAGGACTGCGGCGGCGCGAACCCCGTCCATCTGGACATCGACGCGAGCGGCCGGTTCCTCGTCGTGGCGAGCTACACCGACAGCGTAGTGGCGGCCCTGCCGATCGATGCGGATGGGACGCTCGGGCCGCGTAGCGATCTCGTCGCGCAGACGGGCGAGCCCGGCCCGCACCCCACCGAGCAAGCCAGCCCACACCCGCATCACTGCCCCTTCGACACCGCCGGTCGCTTCGTCGCCGTGCCGGACAAGGGGCTCGACCGCACCTTCATCTACCGATTCGATGCCGAACGCGGCAGGCTGCTACCCGGCGATCCGCCCTTCGTCGCCGCGCGACCAGGGGCGGGGCCGCGCCACGCCGCCTTCCACCCGCACCTACCGTACGCCTACGTGATCAACGAACTCGATTCGACGATCACGACATTCGGCTATGACGCGGAGCGCGGCGTGCTCGACCCGCGACAGACCATCGCGACGCTGCCGCCCGATTTCACCGGCGCGAGCACCACCGCCGAAATCGCCATCGCGCCCTCAGGCCGCTTCCTCTACGGCTCGAATCGCGGGCACGATAGCATCGCCATCTTCGCCATCGACCAGTCCACCGGCGCGCTCACATCAGTGGGCTGGGAGCCGTGCGGGGGAAAGATGCCGCGCTTCGTCGCCCTCGATCCATCGGGGCGATACCTCTATGCCGCCAACCAGGAGAGCGACACCATCGTCGCCTTCCGCGTTGACCAGACAACGGGCGCGCTCGCTCCGACCGGCCAGGTGATCGAAACCGGCTGCCCCGTCTGCATCATCTTCGCCGGGGATACGGACGGGCTCCCCCTCCCCACTGGGGAAGGGGCTGGGGGTTAGGGCGTAATGAAGATCACCGAGGTAGAAGCGATTGTGCTCGATACCGGCAAAGATTACCCGGACCCCTCCGAGGCGAGCGAGGCGCACGGTGTCCGGTTTCTATCGCTCATCAAAGTGAGCACGGACGAGGGCATTACCGGGTGGGCGGACATCGAGACGCAGCCGCATGTTGGCCGGGCAATCGTCGAGGCGCCGTCCGGCGGGCAGATCGGCATGGAGTCCCTGCGGGCGGCGCTGATCGGCGAGAACCCGCTGGAACGC
This sequence comes from Thermomicrobiales bacterium, assembly GCA_051002645.1. Classification (GTDB taxonomy): domain Bacteria; phylum Chloroflexota; class Chloroflexia; order Thermomicrobiales; family JALYUS01; genus JALYUS01. The sequence continues at coordinate 4,463 of JBPCMC010000398.1, read as the reverse complement.
GAGCGGCTCTGGCAGAAGATGTATCGCTTCCTCGCCTACTACGGGCGACAGGGCGCGGGTATGCAGATGATCTCCGGCGTGGACATCGCCCTCTGGGACATCGCGGGCAAGGCGTTCGACCAGCCGGTCCACACCCTGCTCGGCGCGAAGTACCGCGACAAGATCAAGGGATACGCCTCGACGCTCTTCCGGCCAACGCCCGACGCAATGAAGGCGGCGGTCGCGGAGTACCGGGAGCGCGGCTTCACGGCGATCAAGTTCGGCTGGGGCGCGTTCGGCTACGACATCGCGCGCGATATCGCACTCGTCCGGGCGGCGCGCGAGGAGGCGGGGCCGGAGATCGAACTGCTCGTCGATGGCGGCTGGTACGGCATCACCTACGACAACCCCTTTCGCCCGCGCTCATTGCGGGACTGGATCGCGGTCATCGAGGAGTTGGAGGCGCTCGGCGTCGTCTGGCTCGAAGACTGCCTGCATCCTGAGAACATCGACGGCTACCGCACGCTCTCTGCGCATACGACGCGGCTCCGCCTCGCCGCCGGGGAGCAATTGGCGGGGATCGACGAGTTCGAGCGATTAGCGACAGACGGGCGCGTCGATGTTCTGCAGCCGGACCTCTCGCGCTGCGGTGGCCTGACAGTCGGCAAGCAGATCGCCGACTTCGCGACGCGCAAGCAGATCGACTGCGTGCCGCACGCCTGGCTCTCCGACCTCCTGAAAGCGGCGTCGCTCCACCTCAACGCCTACCTGATGAACTCGCGCTACCTCGAATACAACGTCTCCTCCGCGTCGCTGCTCAACACGCTCTGCACGACGCATCTCGCGATGGTCGACGGCTACATCGCCGTACCCGATGGGCCGGGACTCGGCGTCGAGGTGGACGAAGCGATGGTGCAGCGATTCCGCGTCCGGTAAGATACCTCCGCGCCCGATGACGCGACGCACCACGACAGACGAGGGGTGACGCCGGATGGATGCCAATCCCCGCCCGCTCACGCAACGCATCAACCATGTCCGTTCCGGCCTGCTCTTGCTGGCGCTTGTCTTTGTCGTCGGCACGGCAGGATTCATGCTGATCGAGCGCTGGTCGCTGCTCGACGCGCTCTTCATGACTACGATCACCCTCACGACGGTCGGTTACGACGAAGTGCATCCGTTGGATAGCGCCGGGCGCATCTTCGATATCGGCCTGATCTTCGTCGGCGTGACGACTGCCGCCTATGTCTTCAGCGGGCTCGCGGAGACATTCATCGAGCAGCGGTTTTTTCGGAGTGTGGTGAAGGAGCGGCGGATGGCGCGCGAGATCGAACAGCTGCGGGATCATTTCGTCGTCTGCGGCTACGGGCGGGTGGGGATGAATGTCGCGCTGGAACTGGCGCGCGAGGGGCGGTCATTCGTCGTCATCGAGCAGGACGCGGCGCTCGTCGAGCTGTGCCGCGCGGCGGGCTTCAATGCCGTGCTGGGCGACGCGACGCAGGACACGGTTCTGATCCAGGCGGGCGTCGAGCGCGCCAAAGGGGTCGTCACCGCGCTCGATTCGGACGCCGCGAACCTCTACATCACCCTCTCTTGCCGCTCGTTGCACGCCGAGCTCTTCATCGTCGCGCGGGCGAGCGATGAGTCCGTCGAGCCGAAGCTGGTCCGTGCCGGGGCGAACCGCGTCCTCTGCCCGTACAGCCTGACCGGGCGACGCCTCGCGGAGATGGTAATCGAGCCGCAGATGACGAACGTCGTCGAGGTGATCGGTCGCCACAGCCACCTCGAACTCTACCTGGAGGAGGCGACCATCCGTGCCGCAAGCCCACTGATCGGGCGGCAGATCGGCGATGTGATGATCCGTGTCGAGACCGGCGCGGCGATCATCGCGATCAAGAAGTTCGACGGCACACTGCTCGCCAATCCTTCCCCGCAACTGCGGATCAACGCGGGAGATACCCTCGTCGCCACCGGCACGCGCGAGCAACTCCGCCGCTTCGGCACCTTGGCGGGCGCGGACGGCGCGGCGGATGAAGCAGCGCCCAATGCGCTGACCAGTAGCGGGGACTCATAAGAATCGGTAGCGTAGGCTTTCCAGCCTGCGCCAGCGGATTACCAGATCAGGTACGTACTATTCACCAGGTTGCCGACCATCGCTGCGGCAGGCTGGAGCCAATGCGGTTCAGGCGAGTGGCGATCAGCGACGGAAATGCCTTCATAGGGGCGGTGCTCGAACCGCCCTCCCCGGCCTGTCGGCGTCCGTCGCCATCCATCGAGGAATCGGCATGGCAGCGGAGGGCGGTTCGAGCACTGCCCCTACGAAGGTTTGCGTTGCCGACCGCCGCGTAACTGACCAACATCGGGCGAAAGCCCGCCGCCACCAGGAAAACCGCGTTCTACCTGGCTGACCGTCGCTATCCTTTGCGCCGGACGCGCAGGATGGCGATCTTCGTCGAGTGATTGAAGGGCGCGGGGTCCACCAGGGGCGCGCGCACGCGGGTTTCCGGGTAGCCTGTGCAGTCCGGCGGCACAGGGATTAATTCTTCGATGGCGAGATAGCCGTCGGCGCAGAGCGTTTCGAGCGTGTGCAGGTACTCCGCGCCGGAGACGAAGAGGGCATTGTTGATGGCGACGAGCGTGCCGCCATCGTTGATGAGCGGGCGCACCTTGTTGATGACGCGATGGCTCTGCCCGACGAGATCGACCGTGCCTTTGCCCGTCGCGGCGAAGAAGGGTGGATCGACGAAGACGCAATCGAATCGCTCCCCCGCCCGCTTCATCTGGCCGATCCGTACCCAGAAATCGACCGCCTGAAAATCCGCCTTGGCAATCGGGAAGCCATTGAGCGCGTACGATCTCTTCGCGACATTCAGGTATTCGCGCTTCAGGTCGGTCTGCACGACGCGCGCCGCCCCACCCGCCATCGCTGCGACGCCGATGCTCCCCGTATACGCGAAGGTATTGAGGACGCGCGCGCCCGCGAGGTGCTCTAATGCCCAGGCGCGCAGATTCCGCGTGTCCAGATAGAGGCTCGCGTCGCGGTGCATGAGCGGATCGAGGGCATACCAGACGCCATGCTCGCGCACGCGCGTCTCCGGCGCCGTGCCGAGCCGCAGCACGCCGTTCCGCTCCGAGAGCGTCGGCGCGTTGCGCGGCTTGACGATGACGGACTGGAGCCACAGCAGCCGCTCGATGAAGAATTGCGTCGCCGCCGCTATCGTTGCGTCCCCCGCGCCGGGCGGATCGGCGTAGTTGTGCAGCACGAGCATCGTACCGTAGCAATCGGCGACGAGTTCCGGCGCACCCTCGAAGAAGCCGCTGAAGAGCCGCACCGCCCCCTCATGCCGCGCGTCGAGCAATCCCTCCCGCGCAACCAGCGCGGCATCGAGGAGCGGGAGAAGAGGATTCGTAGCGATGGACATGCATTCCTTCCGCGCGTACTGAATCACGTTCGTACAGTTCATCAGCCCGGCACCACCATACTGCTATTCCTCCGGCACCGGCACGCCCGGCGGCCACCACGCATCGAAGATCAGGCGGGAGATGCGACCATTGAGGATCGTGCCGTCATGGTCGGGCTGGTAGAGATGGTCGCGGCTCCCCTCCGTCATCACACAGAGGGTGTAGCGTATCCCTTCCGGTAGCTCGACGATGCCCGCATCGACGCGTATACCCATGTTGCCGGCGAAGCCGCTCTTGCTGCGCACGATCACCGGCCCCGGATGGTCGTAGCCCTCGCGCGCGTACGGGTTGAAGGGGAGATAGCGCGCGATCTGGTCGTGGTACTGCTGCGTGACGAGGATGTCGCGTATCGCGGTACACGCCGCCGGGGAGATGATGTCGTCCGCCGCGATCAGCGTCAGCAAGCGCACGATGTCGCGCGGCGTGCTCATCGCGTAGTCGCGGATCGTGCCGGTGAAGGTCGCGGTGGTCTCTGTCATGCCCCAGGCACGCGCCGAGGCGAGCACGCGCCCCAACCCGAGCAGCCGGACGAGCACGGCGGTCGAGATATTGTCCGAGAGCGCCGTCATCAGCGTCGCATGGTCGTGGACCGTGGCGACGAGGGCGGGCGACAGGTCCTTGAGGATGCCGGAGCCGCCGTGCCGGTCCTCCGGGATCATCGTCACCGGGTCATCGAGGCGGACAATTCCTTCCTCAACCTGCCGGTAAAGTTCCGCGAGCACCAGTAATTTGATCGTGGACGCCGTCGGCATCACCGCATCGGGCCGGTGACCGATGGTCGCGCCCGTTGTGAGATTGTGGGCGAAGAATGCTGCCTCGCCCGAGAAATCCGCGATCAGCACGCTGGCCGCGTCCTCCACCGCCCGCTCATCCGTCATCCGCTGCCCCCCTTCCTGTCGCCATCTCCGTGTTGTCGCTACGACGATCATACACGCCGCCGCAGCGATGACGCATTTCCCCGGTGGTCGCAGGCTTCCAGCCTAGCGTCTCATGTCGGTTGATGACGTATGAGAGCGGAATGCGCC